>JBATKL010000218.1:0-4567 GCA_049669385.1 Candidatus Electrothrix sp.
GTACAACCCTTTCTCTTGATTAACCGTAACGATACAAAATTAACAAATACAGCCACTTCTTTTTAGCAAAGTTAATTCTCAGTAATATATTGAAATCATTCAAAATACCATCTGAAAGCTAGCGGCAACAGTAATAAATTTTCATTCTCAAACCCCTCTCCTCAATTACCTTCTCAATCCCCTGCTTCATGCCCTATAAAAAAAATAACAGCCTGCTGGCACTTCCCTGTGTGAAAATTTTTCCCATATACTTTGTCGAAGCAGACAGAATCCGTTATAATCAACGTCTTGCAGAGAGTCTCATCCTGAATTTCTGCCCGTCAGCTCTACCAGATAAAAAATCTGCTGTACATAAACAGTGCTGAGCATAATCACATTAAAAAACCACATTATAAAACATGTTGAAAATCGGCCTGCGTAACAGATTCCTTCTCTACTTTCTCCCCCTGCTCCTTGGTGTTCTCGTTCAAGGCGGGTGGTGCGTCTGGACCTTTTCAACGATTCATAATCACTTTACGCAGTTGCAACAAGAAGCAACAATGAATGCCTCGGCCATGCTCGATCTGAAAAAATTGCTCGTTTCTTTGGATACAGGCATTCGGGAGCAACAGCTTGATCAAAACCTAATCAGAGAGAAAGCAAGTCAGCTCAGCATAATGATAGAAACCCATGCCAAGCATACGCATAAGTCGTTAACCCAGGAAGAGCAGGCAGCCCATAAAATGCTCCACCATGTTATTTTTGCGACAACCCTCTCTCAATATCTTCTGGAACAATCTGAAAAGGGCTGGCCGACTAATGAGGAAGATCTTGCAAAAATCTCCGAAGCAATCAAGGTAGAGCTGACCCATCTGGAAAGCGCCATTGACAAACATCTCCAGCTTCATCTCCGCCAGATCGACAGAACCGAGGCCTTTATCGGCCAACAATACCGTCATACCTTAGCTGTTGTCGCTCTGACCAGCCTCGCAGTTATTTTTCTGACCCTCATTGTTGTTTTCCTGATGATGCGTTCCGTGCTGGAACCAATGAAAATCCTTCAGGAAGGCACCCGTCAAATCGGGATGGGCAACCTTAGCCACCAGGTGCATATTAATTCCGGGGATGAGTTCGAATTTCTCGCTAAAGAATTCGGTAAGATGGCCGAACAGCTGGCTGGTTATCACAATGAATTCGATCTCAAAGTACAAGAAAGAACCAAGGAGCTGCTCCATGCCAATGCCGAACTCAGGAAAGCGGAAGAACAGGTGCATAATTTATCCCAAAAGCTCCTGACTGTGCAGGAGACCGAACGCCAGCAAATATCACTTTATCTGCACGATAATGTTGCGCAAAACCTTTCTTCGCTGAAAATTACTGGCGAAAGCCTACTCCAGGACGCCATAAAGGGACATCTGCCCGGCCAGGAGGAAAAAGCTGCTTGGGCCAACCTACTGAATCACTGCATAAAAACCGTACGAGAGCTTTCCTATAACCTGCGTCCACCCGGACTCGAACAAATAGGTTTGCCCAGTGCCATTGCCGATCATTGTCGTGATTTCGAAAAAAAGACCGGGTTATCTGTCCAGTTCACCAAGGCAGGAGTCGACACCCTGGACTTTCCTTTTGATGATGCGATCAATATTTACCGTCTTATTCAAGAAGCATTTAACAATACTAATAAACATGCTCAAGCAACAGCAGTTGTAATACGCCTGATTGCCTCTCATCCAAACATTATTCTTCGGATAGAAGATAACGGCTGCGGCTTTGATCCTGAAGAGGGGGTTCGCAAGGCCCTAGAAAACAAACGCTTTGGTTTACTCGGTATGGAAGAACGGGTTAGGATGATGCAGGGAACGTTAAAAATCCTTTCTGCCCCGCAACAAGGGACAAAGATTATCATTGAGTTCCCCGGTCCAGCAGCACAGGAGATCGAGGACATAACAGCAACCTGAATCTCAGCAACAGCCAAACCATGAAAAAAATAGTTCTTATTGATGACCATGATACCTTTCGGGCTGGTCTCAGACAGCTCATCGAAAAACATCCTGACTTTGAAGTTGCCGGAGAAGGTGCTGATGCCCGGCAGGGAGAAGAGGCTGTCCGTACTATCAAACCGGATGTTGCCGTGGTTGACCTGTCTTTGCCGGACAAGAGCGGTATTCAGCTGACCAGAATTCTCAAGGGAGCCGTGCCAGAAACCCGCATTATCATTGTCAGCATGCACTCAAAGATTGATTACATTCTGGGAGCATTACGGGCCGGAGCCATCGGTTATATCGTGAAAGAATCGGTTTCGGCTTGTCTGCACAATGCGCTGGAGGCAGCTCTACAGGATGAGTATTACCTGGATTCAGCCCTTTCCCGTGAAATCGCAGGTCGCCTTCTTGAAGCCGCTGAATCTTCGGATCTTTCCGATTCAACCTACGGTAACCTGACCGCGCGAGAGCAAGAAATCTTTCGCCTGCTCGCCCAGGGAGCAACAGCAGCTGATATCGCGGATAAACTCTGCATCAGTGCCAAAACCGTGACCAACCATCGGGCCAATATCCTGAGCAAGCTTGATCTGCACAGCACGGTTGATCTGGTTCGTTATGCAGCAAAGCTCGGCTTGCTGGAAGATATCAGCTGAATAATGATGTCTCATTCGTTCTCCTCGCCTGACTTGCCTGGGCATTTCTCCTGAAATAATGAGGCGGCGAGCTCATTGCTCAGGCGCTGTCTCTGTGGTACATTTTCCCGGAATAAGATATCTTATTCCGGCACAATGTATTTTCATGACAAGCGCATAAACAGAACTGTGAAGGAGACGTACGGTGGTAAGAGCAGAAAAAGAACGGGGAACGTTTACGCATCAGGCAAAGAGTCATACAAAGAAATTGCTGGTTGTTGACGATAGCCTCGGCGAGTTACAGATTATCTATAAGATTCTCAGTAAAGCGGGTTATACAATCATCACCGCTTCTGACGGAGCGGAGGGCGTAGAAAAGGCCTTATCTGAGAAACCTGACCTGATTATTCTTGATGTTGTCATGCCAAAAAAAAACGGCTTTCAGGCATGCAGAGCCATCAAATCTAGCCCGGAAACACAACATATCCCGGTCATCCTTCTCAGCAGCAAGAGTCAGCCAGCAGATAAATTTTGGGGCATGAAACAAGGTGCAGACCTGTATCTAACCAAACCGCTTGTTCCCATGGGACTGTTAAAGGCGGTTGCCGGGTTTCTTGCAAAACATCTGCTTCTGCGCTATGAACGGGAAGAACGAAGACAGCTGCGCAACGCTGCTGTTACATAAACAGCGCCCCTGTTCGGCTCTAACCACGGCCTCGCTCAAAAGAATCTTGAAAGGGGGCGGGGGGGCAATCAAAGAAAACCCAACAAGGCCTGAATAAGCGCATCCGCCCCCTCAGCAATCTGATCAACCCGAGAGTCCAGCATATAACAGGGGCTAGAGACGATCTTATTTTCCTGATCAACAGTGATTCCTCCATGCAGAGTCGATCGATGAGAAGCACCGAGCAGCCTGAGATGCTCTTCGGTTTTCTCATCCTGTCCTATGGTCAGCGTGATTTCACCGAGGATACGAGCAAGAAGAACCGGGGCAATACAAAGGGCACCGATGGGTTTGCCTGCCTGATACATGGCCTTGACGGCCTGCTCCACATCTTTATCAACCTTGCACTGCGGGCCGTCAAAGGCATAGGTGCAGAGGTTCTTGGCCGCACCCACACCACCGGGAATAACCAAGGCATCTACAGCTGTCGTGTCAAAGAGGGCAAGATCCTCAATCTTTCCTCGGGCGATCCGGGCTGATTCAATCAACACATTACGTTGCTCATCCATTTCCTGACCGTTTATATGATTCAAGACATGGTGCTGCATGATATTCGGGGCAAAGCATTGGTAGTCTGCTCCGTGTTTATGAATTGCCCACAGGGTCAGGGTTGCCTCGTGAATTTCTGCCCCGTCCTGATGGCCGCAACCGGAGAGGATAACGGCTATTCTTTTCTTGCTCATGTGGTTGTCTCCTGTAATGCAGCTTTATAAGCGTTCAGAGATAAACAATCTCCCCGGAATATTCAGTAACCCTGCTGCCATCCTCCAATTCCATGACCAGACCGCCGCAGGGGTCAATCTCTCGGGCAAGAGCCCGGTAAAGCGGCTTTTGCTGAATATCAAACCCATATTCGACCCGATGCCCCGCAGTATCGCAGAGTTCCCGCCAGACAGTCAGGAGCAGCGAGTCCCTGCCCTCTTCACAGCTCTCTCTCTCTTGCAAAGCCTGCTCCTCATCATAATGGAGCAGTCCAAAAGCCCAGCGTAATTCAGCCAGCAAACAGCCAATCAGTTCCGCAAGATCTATTTCTCGGGACAGCTCAGAACGGAGACTGGTCGCCCTGCCCTGTAATTCTCTGGGGAAAACCTGATTATTGGCGTTGATTCCGACCCCGAGGAGGTGATAGCGATCACCGCCTGAGCTTTGCATGGTTGTACAGAGGATACCGGCGAGCTTTTTCCCGGCCACCAGCACATCGTTGACCCATTTTAGACGGGCATCGACCCCGCACAGCCTGACAGCTCGAC
>JBATKL010000219.1:0-3072 GCA_049669385.1 Candidatus Electrothrix sp.
GGAGGAGATGAAACATGGTGAAATTGATGAGAGGTACTTTGTTCTATGTAATGATGCTGTGTGCTGTGCTTGTCAGCACGGCAGAGTCAGCAACATTGATGTATGTAGCAAACGAGGGGGATCATAACATCACTGTCGTTAATCTGGATACAGATGAGATTATCACAGAGGTCCCTATCCCTACGGGTAATGCTCCGCATGCTATTGTTTTTGCCGGAGGAAAAGCGTATGTGAATAACAGGGGTTCTGAGTTTCTCACTGTCATTGACACGGAAACCCTTGAGGTCAGCGGAGAAATCCTCTTAGAGGCAATTTCTTTTCAGCTTGCCCTTTCTCCTGACGGAGAAACCATTGCGGTCTCTTATAAAAATGCGCTCATGGTGTCTTTTGTAGATGTTGCCACAGATACGATATCCACCCTTTATCTCGCTGATCCGCCTGCCGAGGGATTTCTTGAAACACCAATGAAACATCCCCATTGGTCAAAAGATGGGGCCTATCTTTATGTTCAGAATAATATTGATAACCAGCTTGTTAAGGTGGATGTTGCTTCGGGTAATTATGTCGTTGCGAACAAAATTCCTCTACCCGGTTCAAATCATGATCTCGTGCCGAGTGCCAATGACAAGATTATGTACGCTGTAAATCAAAATACGGTTACCGGAACCTCCCTGACGGTTATTGACGCTGAACAGGATAAGATTATTAAGGATATCCCTCTTCCTCTTCTTGACGATGAGATCGGCTTCGGCCATCATGGAGGGTTAACCCGGAATGGAAAGACTTTTTACTTTTGCAATGAAGGAGGGCGCAGCGTATCTCTTGTTGATACCGTGAAGATGCAGGTCAGGAAGTCCATTGAAGTCGGCAACGGCGCAGGCCATGCTGTCTTTGCAAAAGATAATCAGAAGGTCTTCATCATCCCTCATAAGGATAATATTGTCTCGGTCATTGATACGCAGTCAGAGGAAGTTATTGAGAACATTGAAGCTGGCTCAGGAAAGAAAATAGCTCATAGTTCCTACATTACCGATGATGGAAAATATCTCTATGTTATTAACGTAGGGGATCAGCATATCGTAAAAATCAACACGGTGACCATGGAGGTGGTTGCAAGGATCCCTGTTGGGAAAAAGGCCTTGGCCTTTGCTGTGACTGCCAGCGATGAGTTGTAGCAGGGTGCCGTAGGGGCGACCGGCGGTCGCCCTGAATGTCCTGTTCGCCCTGAACATCCTATGCGGCATATAAACGGGCAGGCACAGGGACCTGCCCCTACAACACATGTATTGAAAACGGGGGCCTTGTTATTCCGGGGCACCAAAAAAAGGCGAGCCTCCGGGTTCGCCCTTTTTTATTCGTTTTGCCCATTTCATCCGTTCTATCCGCTACGCTGCTACGCAGTCCCCTCCCCTCCCTCCATAGCACACCCACCTTTTGATATCCCTACCAATTCCACCCCGGATCATGTACAGTGTCCGCAAAAAAGAAAGGAGCCGAGCCGCAGTATGCCTGACATTCACAAGCATGACATCGATAAGCATGACATCGACAAAAAGGAACTCAGCGAAACCGACATCTGCGACCAATTCATCACCCCGGCCCTAAAAAAGAGCGGGTGGAACCAGCGCCGCCAAATCCGACGTGAATATCCACTCACACCGGGGCCGATCATTGTCCGGGGCAATATGTCGGTCCGCAATAAGAAGAAACGGAAATTTGCCGATTACGTCCTGTCCTATGAACCGGGCGTGCCCATTGCGGTGATTGAGGCCAAGAGGAACACCCACACGGTCAGTCATGGTCTCCAGCAGGCCCTGGGCTATGCCGAGATTCTCGATGTTCCCAGCGTGTTCAGCTCCAACGGTGATGCCTTTGCTTCTCATAATAAAACAGCCGGGCCAGATGAGGAGATTGAAACCCGATTATCCCTGGAAGATTTCCCCACCCCCCAAGAGCTTTGGCAACGTTATAAGGCTTATCGCGGTATCCAGGAAAGCAACAAGATTCAGGATAACTCGAATACGAATAACCAAGGTAGCAGCGACCAAGATAGTAATGATCAACTTCTGCTCCAGCCCTATCACACAGACGGCACCGACAAAGAACCGCGCTATTACCAGATCGAGGCCATCAACCGGGTTATGGAGGCAATGGTCAAAGGACAGAAGCGGATGCTCCTGGTCATGGCCACAGGCACCGGCAAGACCTACACCACCTTTCAAATCATCTGGCGGCTGTGGAAGGCAGGAGCGGCCCGGCGTATCCTCTTTCTTGTTGATCGCAATATCCTGGCCGATCAAACCCTGGTCAACGATTTCAAGCCCTTTGGCTCGGTCATGACCAAGGTCAGGAATCGGACCTTTGATCCGGCCTATGAGATCTACTTGGCCCTGTATCAGTCGGTTACTGGGCCGGATGAAGCAGACAAGGCCTATAAAAACCTCTCCCCGGAGTTCTTCGACCTGATTGTGATTGATGAGTGCCACCGGGGCAGTGCAGCAGAAGACTCAGCCTGGCGGGAAATCCTGGATTATTTCTCCTCAGCTGTCCAGCTGGGCATGACTGCCACGCCCAAGGAGACCAAGTATGTCTCCAATCTGACCTATTTTGGCGAGCCAGTGTATACCTACAGCCTCAAGCAGGGCATTGAAGACGGTTTTCTGGCCCCCTACAAGGTGATCCGTATTCATATTGATAAGGATATCGAGGGTTGGCAACCTGCGGCGGGCCTGCGGGATGATCTCGGCAAGGAGGTCGAAAACCGGGTTTATAATCGCAAGGACATGGACCGCATCCTGGTCCTGGAACGGCGGACCAAGCTGGTGGCCCGTCGGGTCATGGCCTTTCTCAGGGCAACTGATCCCATGGCCAAGACCATCATCTTTTGCGAGGACATTGACCATGCCGAGCGGATGCGGTCCGCCATGGTCAACGAGGCTGGCCAGCTGGCCCTGGATAATCCCAAGTACGTCATGCGCATCACCGGCGATAACCCGGCAGGCAAGGCAGAACTGGATAATTTCATTGATCCAGAAAGCCCGTATCCGGTCATTGCCACCACCTCGGATCTCA
>JBATKL010000220.1:0-3285 GCA_049669385.1 Candidatus Electrothrix sp.
ATTGTCCATAATCACTTCTTGATAATTAAAATTTTATCAAGAGGTTAATCAAGATTCAAAAGAGCCGCACCCAAAAGAATTGGCCTGCAATAGGAAAGAAGTGTATTGAAGCAAAGCAGTACAAGGAAGCTGTTGCCGCTCTCTGCAATGCGCTTAAAACAGACTTGAATAATGAAAAAGTTTATTATCTCAGGGCTGTTGCCTATTCCAAGTCAGGTGACAGACAAAACGCCCTTGAAGACATAAAGACCGCCGCAAGACTTGGGCACCCCAAAGCCATTGCGTACCTGCAAAAGAAAGCGGCTGGATAACTCTGTATGAGGAAGAGTCACCTGGCTACCCTGAGCACACCACCCTACCCTTTCCTTTCTCCACGACCTCAATTCAGCAGCCCGGTGCTTGGATGATCCGCAGAAAAGTTGAGCAAATCACAGTTCCGGGATATCAGAAAACAAATCCATCAATGGCTGATTGATATAATAGTTGTACCGCCCCACCTTTGCCTTTTCCAGAAACCCGGATTCAGTGAGTTGTGCAAGATATTTGCTTGCTGTCAGCCGGGTAACCCGCAAATCATCCTGAAGGTATTCAATCTTGGTATAGGGATGCCGGAACAGGTTGTTCAATAAATCCTGACTGTACACCTTGGGCAGTTCCGCCCGGATACGGTGTTTATAGTCCATCATCAAGTTTTTAATGGCCTTGATTATCCATATCGTCTGTCGAGCCGTACTTTCCACACCGTGCAGCATGTAGAGAATCCAGCTTTCCCAATCCTCCTTATCCCGCACCCCTTGCAGCAGCCGGTAATACTCCCCCTTGTTCCTGATAATATAGCGGCTCAGGTACAGCACCGGCAGGTGCAGCAGGTCTTCAGCAACCAGATACAGAATATTGATGATCCGCCCGGTTCTGCCGTTTCCATCATAGAACGGGTGGATTGACTCAAACTGATAATGAATCACCGCCATTTTCACCAAGGGGTCAAGGTCGCTGATTGCATCGTCATTGATGAACTTTTCCAGATTGCTCATGAGCCGCACAATCTCCTGATGCTCCTGCGGCGGGGTGTAGACCGTGGCCCCGGTCTGCTGGTTCTTCAACTCTGTTCCGGGCAATTTCCTGATACCGGCGTTGTTCTGCTCCAGCTCTTTGTGAATCTCCAAGATGTGATTAACGGTCAGCAGGCGGCTTTTACGTACCAGGGCAAACCCCTTTTGCAGGGCCGTTGCATAATTCCCCACCTCTTTTGCGGCAGGGCTTTGGATCAGGTTGACGAACAGCTCTGATTTGTACAGCTCATCATGGGTGGTTATGATGTTCTCAATTTCCGAACTGTCTTTGGCCTCCTGCAAGGTCAGGGTGGAAATCAGAATTGATTCATTGGGGATCGTGTCCGCCATGCCCTTGAGTTCCGCAAGATAGCGGTGAGCAGATGCCGCCTTTTTCAGAACCTGCTTGGTTTCCGGGTCTTTTTCAAGGGGAAGATGCTTCAGAATAAAAGATGCCATGTTGTCCGCCGATTGCTGTCATGTATAGAAAAAGCCATTTTCTATACATTAGCAGGTTGTCGTGTATAGGAAAACAGCTTTTCGTATACATGAGGGAAGGCACAGGTATATCAGGAGCGTTTTTTCTGGGAGTCCCTGAAGAAATTTTTTCGGCGGGCATTGTTCCCCACAAGAAACGAAAACGAGACAAAGTGTGGGGAATAGAGTGGGGAATGAAAAATGATAGGTTTTGAGAAATGCTCTAACTTGCTGTTTTTGCTGGTGGGCGAGGCGGGATTCGAACCCGCGACCTTCGGCTTCGGAGGCCGACACTCTATCCAGCTGAGCTACCCGCCCGTGTGTTACGATAAAGAATGCTCACGAGGTAAAGGATGCATGAGAATCAATGCGCAACCTCTGGCATTCGAGGATTCAATATAGTATTATTGTTTTGTGTCTGTAAATAAAAAAAGTTATATCGGTTCAGAAAACTGAGCCACCTCATCTCATGACTTCCTCAAGAAGGGACAGGCAGCTTTGTCGCGGTTAGAGACAGAGAGCTGTTCTTGCCCTTCCAAGCGTACTATGCATAAAAAAAACTTTATCGAACCGGCAGCAGTCACTGCTGCACTCCTGCTGATCACCGGTATCCTCTGGCTCACCGACGCTGATCGATTTATTACTTCTCTTGTACCGCGTGACCACGTTATTGCCGCTGTTCTTCCTGAATGCGATAGGGCATGGCCTGTGGGTAATCTCGCCCCTTGGAATATCCTGTATAACCTTGCACCGTTGCCAGCGATGTTCCTTGCTGTTTCTGCTTTGTTGGTTCTGTTGATCGGTTTTTTCAAATCTCAACTCTCTCCTTGGCGCAAGAAGGCGGTTTTTATCCTTCTCCTACTTGCTCTCGGGCCGGGTTTGGTGATCAATGTCCTGTTAAAGGATCAGCTGGGGCGTCCACGCCCGCGCCAGATTGTTGAATTCGGCGGCGAACATCAATTCACCCAGTTCTGGCAACCCGGCAAAGGAGGGGAAAACAGCTCCTTTCCTTCGGGCCATGCTGCAATCGCTTTTTTTCTTATAGCCCCGTGGTTTGTCCTGCGAGACAAGAAACCGCGCTCTGCAGAGGCCTTCTTAATAAGCGGGTTGCTTTTTGGAACCTTGGTTGGAATTGCCAGGATTCTCCAGGGAGGCCATTTTGCCAGCGACATCTTGTGGGCAGGCGGTCTGCTGTATCTTTTAGGAAACTTTCTGGGGCTTGCTTTAGGAGTGTACAAAGGCGGAGCTGCTGATCATTGCAACCATTGCAACGAATGAGTTTTTATCTACGGCGTTTTTTTTCGCCGGAGGAAGATGACAAACCCAGGGAGTGAAGCAATAAGGGACACAAAACCGTACAGCAGGGACAAGGTCAGTATTCGAGATTTTTCAGCACCAATGAGCAGAAAAAAGGCAATCATTGCGCCTTCGCGTATCCCCCAGCCAGCCAGTGATATAGGAAGCAGGGTCAACAAAATGACCGGCGGCACCATGACCAGATAGACCTGAAGAGAAAAGTCGAGCCCTACGCCTTGACCGAGGAGAAAAAAAGTTCCCATAGAGAGCAGGTGGATCAGGACGGAAAGACCCAGTTGACTGGCAAGAGCAGGGACAGAAGATTAGACTTGAAAATAACATTCAGAGAGCCGACCGAGAAACCCGAGGTACTTTCCGACCGTAAAAAAAGAAAATTTACGCAGAAAAAACAGAAGCAGCAGGCCGGTTACCAAGGCCATGAGAATGACCAACAGAGGAT
>JBATKL010000221.1:0-1720 GCA_049669385.1 Candidatus Electrothrix sp.
ATAAGGGACAGACCCCGATTAATTGTTATTTCCGCGTTGGATGATATAGAGCGGGGTTCCTGGAACTATAATTCTTGAGCGTCTTGGCATAACTATACACCATGGCGGGAACTCAGAAGCTGGATTGGTCTGCTTTGAGCAGACCAATCCACAGTAAAAAATTAAACTATCCTCAGTGATGCTCTCCATCCTTCCCAGGAGGAATAATAGGCTGGAGAATCTCGTAGATCTGTTGCGGTGACCGGCTGTTCTTTTTCGCTATCTGCGCCATTGATTTGTCAAAGCCACCCGCCACAATACCTGCTTTCTTGAGTAAGACCGCCGTAGTCTCCGGGCTGATCTCCATTTCTGCACAGAACTCCTGCAAGGTCGCCCGTTCCGCATGATGAAAAGGAGGCTCGCTGTAGGTATTATTCGCCTGCACCGTCAGATGTTTACCGAACTGAATAATTTGTGCCATCGGTGGGAGAGAGAAGAGGGTGCCTATCATGAAATAGAGGGTGATAAGCAGGGCAATGTTGAAATTTTTATTAAATATGGTCAGCTGCTTGGATTTGTTTTTCAAATAAGCGAGAAGGGGACGCCAGTTCAGGAAAATATGGGTAAAGGCGACCAGGAGAAATAATGTCCCCACCGTGATGTGGATATCGCGCCATTGGGCTCTGTTCAGCCAGAGGAAACGATAATCATGCCAGTAGGCGATGCGACCCATAGGGGCCATGTATAAAAAAATGCTGGTGAACAGTTCAATGAAACCGGAAAGGACAAGAAGGAGTGAGGTTATTTTGCGCATAATACAGTTTGTTCTCTTATTTCTTTCAGTTGAAAATGAAACAGACAGGCGGTAACAAGAAAATGCCTGATAGGAAGAGCATGTTTCTCCAAGGATCGGCGTCCTGATCTGTTTTTTTGTGATTGCGTGGGTTTTTGCAGCTGGTATACTTTCTCGGACAATTTTTTTTATCGCTTTCTTTTTGCATGAAAAACGCATGAAAATAAGGCAGAATCGGTACGAGCCTGCCAGAAAGGCAATAAAAAAGGGTCACGCCTCAAGAAGACGTAACCCTTTGTATGTCCTGGAGCCGATATCCGGACTTGAACCGGAGACCTACTGATTACGAATCAGCCGCTCTACCAAGCTGAGCTATATCGGCATTTTTTTTGCACGCAAAAGCGAGTTAATCACCCGCTCTTTAATTGAACTTTATCCATGTAGCATGGTTAGGCTATACTGTCAAGATTATGAAACACCATTTCACATTATTTGCTCTTTTTTTTCTGCTCCAGCTTCTCGGATGCCGTGAAGAAGAAAAAAAGGTTGTTCCTCTTCTTGCTCCTGAAGCAAAACCGGTCGTCGTTAAAAAAACGCCGCCGCCGCCACCTCCTCCGGCTCCTGGCTGCCAGGCCTGCCACAGCAAAATACAGGCCAAGGTACAGGCTAAGACTCAAGTTAAGATACAGCTCGATAGCGCCCATGATTTCGCCTGTACAGACTGCCATCAGGGAAATAACGAGACCAACGACAAGAAACTGGCCCATCAGGACATGATAAGCCAGGCAGCAAGTCCGGCAAACATGGAGGCGACCTGCGGCAAATGCCATGCCGAGCAGCTGGAACGCTGTGGGCAGTCCGGGCATTTCACCATGAGCAATGCCGTCAACCTGGTTCGCGAGCATTTTGATCTTTCTCCGCTGAATAACCTGACAGAGATTCCAGAAG
>JBATKL010000222.1:0-1976 GCA_049669385.1 Candidatus Electrothrix sp.
ATTGAATCATCTTTATATATCTCTATGTTAGTTAGTTTGATAATGCAAAATTAATGACCTCTTAAAAAATCAGAGATTGACAAATAATCTCAGATTATTGAGTTAACTTCTTGCTAAGGTCTTGTGCAATAACCTTTGCGAGTTTAACCGGAACTGCATTTCCAATTTGTCTCATTGCTTCAGACCAAACGCCAGAAATTTGATAATCCTCTGGAAAGGTTTGTATGAGTTTTGCTTCCAACACGCTTAAATAACGAACACTTTCACCTGAAAAACGAATCATATTTTCACCACCAGGGACACCATGATCTCCAGCTTTGATTGTTTTAGAGGGTGAATCCAGAGGGCTTCCTGTGTGACCTGGATATATTTTTGCTCCTGGTTTAAAAATATGGTCAGGGTAAGCAGTAGAGCCTTCAATCGTTGGCTCTGGTAGGTGGCCAATTGCATCTCTCATTGTTTGCCACGCCTTGAGTGGAGGAGGGAAAAGACCATAATTATGTTGTAGTTTTTTAATTCTGTTGAGAAGCCTCTTCGTTGTTAAACTGTTACTTTGATCCTCAATCTTGTGCCTTTTCCAATATTCTTTTGTCACGAATTGGCTCCAGAGCAAACTTTCTTCTGAATGTGTCTGTTTGGGAAAACTCCACGATAGGTCAATGTCGGTTCTCACACCAACAATAATTACTCTTTCGCGCTTCTGGGGGACACCATAATCTGCTGAGTTAATGAGCCTGTAAATTATATTGTATTTCAGTACATCCCGTGGAGATGATATGTGGATTTTCTCCAGCCTTCTAAGATGATACTCCCATTCTTCATCATTTTTGATGGTTATTTCAGGATAGGTAAGTTGGAGTATTATATAATTAAAATAAGAGGCAAAAGACTTTCTTAATAACCCTTTTACATTTTCAAATATAAATGCTTTCGGGGCGATTTGTTTAATTGCCTTAATTGCTTGAGGAAACATATCTCGTTTGTCCATATTTCCCTTGTGTTTACCACCGAGGGAAAATGGTTGGCAGGGTGGACCACCTGCTATTATAGCTATATCTTTGAATTTACTAAAATTAAATAATTCAATATTTCCCTCATGCACTATGTCCTTTGTAAAATTTTGACGAAGTGTTTTACATGCATGGGTGTTAATTTCTACGAATGCTTTATGTTGTACTCCCGCTAATTCTAACCCCTTGGCTAAGCCGCCAGCTCCTGAGAATATTTCAATGCCGCTTAACATGCTCTTCCTCGTTTAATTTTGTAAAATAGGTTGAAATATTCTCTTTCACTTCAGTGGAAGTTGCGTGGACTCCTTGGCATTTTCCCATCTAATTTCAGAGCATTATTGATTTCCAGTTCAATACACAGCGAAGCATACGCATCATTTGCAGCATATCTAAGTTGATGTTCCTGGAGCGGGAATGCGGCCCAATTTGAAGTTTGAGCACTCTTTGATAAACGCTGCTTAAAGACCATTGCTACAGCTGCCTTGATACCGATTCGTTGTTTCAATCCCAAATAACCCTTCAACGTTACAGATAAGTCTTCTGTATTTAACAAGTTGATACCAAACTTTCCTTGAAGGATATTTTTATCTCCAGCAAGACCAAAACCAACTTTCTTTATATGAGGATCACTCAATATTTTGTCTAATGATGCAATGATGGGCAAAAACCTCGTCGGAAACAAAAAAGCCTTTGATTCATTCGAAAGTTGAATAAGATGAGGGCCTTTATTCACTTCTCCTTTACGGAAACATGGCTTACTTTCCGTATCAAACCCGAGGCACGGAGCCTCTTTGAGTTCTTTTATCGCTTTTTCCGCACCTTCTCTATCTTGCACAACAACAATATTATCAAGACTGATACCTCTAAATAACGGTAAGTCCCTCATCTGCTCTTTTGTTGGACGCTTCAAATACCTTCCTCCCCTTTCCGAAACTCCGTTAATGCGTTCACAGCTACTTCCCTTAC
>JBATKL010000223.1:0-2184 GCA_049669385.1 Candidatus Electrothrix sp.
CTGCCGGAGCGATCATATAATAGACAGCCACGCAATACTGGGTGTGGGGCAGGGAAATCTCCACGATCTCGGCACCGGCCTCTTTGAGCATATCAATACCGGAACGGACCGTCTTGTCCACCTCAGGATCCAGCCCTTCACCGAAGTATTCCTGGGGGATACCCACCCGGACGCCCTGCATGCCGTCCTGGAGGGTGGCTATATAATCTGGCACATCCAGCCTGATCGAGGTGGAATCACGGGCATCATGCCCGGCAACCGCGTTCATCATCAAGGCGCAGTCAGCTACATCCTTGGTCAGCGGCCCGACCTGATCCAGGGAGGAGGCAAAAGCAATCAACCCGTAGCGAGAAACCCGGCCATAGGTGGGTTTCATGCCCACCACCCCGCAAAGGGAGGCAGGCTGACGAATGGAACCGCCGGTATCCGAGCCCAAGGATCCCAGGCATTCTCCGGCAGCTACCGAGACCGCAGAACCGCCGCTGGAACCGCCTGCCACGTAGCCAGCCTTCCATGGATTTTCCGGCACTTTGTCCTTGTAGGCGCAGTTCTCATTGGTGGAGCCCATGGCAAATTCATCCATGCTCACCTTGCCCAAGAGCACAGAGTCGGCGGCCTTCAGCTTTTCAACCACGGTTGCATCATAGGGGGGCACAAAACCTTCCAGCATCTTGGAACCGCAGGTGGTGGGCATGGTTGAAGTGCAGAGCACATCTTTGATAGAGAGCGGCAATCCGCAGAGCATGCCGCCCTGCCCTGCCTGCAATTTTTTATCCGCAGCTTCCGCCGCTGCCAATGCCTGATCCTTATGCAGACTCAGGTAGGCCTTGACCTTACCCTCGACCTGATCAATACGGTTCAGGATGGATTCGGTTAAGGCAACTGAGGTGATTTCACGCTCAGCCAGCTTGTCTTTTGCCTGTTGCAGGGTAAGGTTATATAAATCCATGGGTGTCTTTATTCTCGTTTTCAGCTGTTCCCGGCGTTAACACACCGATCTGTTTATCTCCCCGTTTATTTCTCCCCAAGGCAGCAAGATATCTCCCGGTGCTTGGGTAAGGAAGCCGTTCCTACAATACCAGCACCTTGCTGTCAATACAACCTCTTTGCTGCAAGTTTTTACCTCTGCTTCTTCAGCATCGGTCACCCGTGTTCAATCCTGCATCTTCGGAGATTTTTCTGATTTCCTCTCCAGACAGCCCGGTCGCCTCCGCGATCTGATCTACTGTCAACACGCCCATACGCAACATATTGACAGCCACTTCGGCTCTGGCCTTCTCAAGCCCCTGTTCAAGTCCTTTCTCGATCCCTTTCTTGATCCCTTTCTCCATCCCTTTCTCTATCCCTTCCTCAATCCCTTCATCATACGCGGATTCGATCATATCCTTTTCGCTGGCCCTGTTGTACAGATACTTTTCATAGGCCCGGCGTTCCTTTTCAGGCATTTTCAACAGATCAAGCTTCGCTGCCGCCGCCTGAATATTTTTTGATCGGAAATCCGACCTGACTTCAGAATTTTTAAAAAAATAGACCCACTCATCAATACCACTGTTGATGATGTTGTGAAAACGCTCCACCTCGATCAGGTAGTATTCTGGAAACACATTTACGCCCGCTTCAATTTCGCGTCCCACGACCGCGCGACGCTTCCCCGGCTTCAGGTGCAGCCTCTCCTTGGTGTTCAAGCCAAAGAAGTCGGTGGTTCCCTTGTAGAGATAATCGTTTTCGCCCTCTCCCAGCAGAAAGTAAAGAATACTGATCGAAATGACTTTTTTCACCTTTCCGAAGGACTCGCCCAGCTTCAGGTGATCCACGATCAGTTTAGAGCTTCCGTACAGGAGACGTCGCAGATAATAACGCTCCCAGCCCGCCTGCACTTCGATCACGTAAATCTCTCCGGTCTCGTCCTCGACCGAGAGATCCACCCGATTAAACTTGTCGGATGGATCTTCCTGGTTGCTTTCGCTCTCCAGCAGGGCCAAGATCCTAATATCTTTCTCCAGCAACGTGCTCAGAAATCCTTCCAGTACGTCGTAGTTAGCCTTGTCCCGCAGAATATTTTTTATCGCCCAGTCAAAACTGACCAGTGTCCGTGCTTCGCTCATAACGGCTTCCCTCTCTGTGTTGCTCTATTTATCGAACAAGTTCTATCCCGTTATCTGTAATTTTTATTACACCCTTTTT
>JBATKL010000224.1:0-5894 GCA_049669385.1 Candidatus Electrothrix sp.
GGGAAGCATACCGAGTCTGCGGTAAATACGAAGATTCAGAAAAATATTATAAGCAAGCCTTGGCTGTGACTCAAAAGTTACGGGGTAAGAAGCATCCGGCTGTCGGCAGTATTTACCAGGAATTGGCCAAGCTTTGTGAACGGCAACGAAAGATGGATGTTGCAAAACAATACAACGAAATGGCTTCAGCTATTTTTCAGAAGGTGATGGAAGAGCAGGAGGACGCGGCAGGAGTAACAGAGGGACGTTTGACCCTGTAGGAGCGGAGTCCAAAAAAGATCACGCAGATTATCCAGAGTCTTTACAAGGCTGGATAATCTGCGCGAGACACGCTTTCAGTCCACCTCTTCTTCAGTCCACCTCTTCCATAGGCTTGCCGCAGCAGACCGGAACAGAATCACCGGATTGAAGATGGGAGTACTTATTGCATATTCTGCACACGACGGTACATTCTTCCTGCACTTGATCGTCTGTGTACACTGTCTTTGCAGAAACGCCTTCAATGATGAACCGGGCAACATTGCTCTTGACCGGAATATATTCACCAATGGGTTCCATCCGCTTATTATCAGCCACACAATCCACCAACAGACGCCAAAGGACCTCCATGTCGTTGGTCTCCTGCTGATTTTCCATCGTACACTCAACAATATTCTTATCTATTGCAATCTTCATTCGCTTTCTCCTGTTGTTGCAGTCAATAATAACGGGTGATCAGATGACAGCTTCCACCTCTTTTCCTTCCTTCATATCAAGCAGGGCCTGACCTACGGTGTGACCGAGCTCCACACATTCTTGCAGATGACCGTGTTCAGGAACATACTGCACCTTTAATCCCTTATGAACCAAGGTGAAATTCATTTCCGTCATGGCGGTATTCATTAGTTTGACCGCTTCACCAGACCAGCCAAAGGAGCCAAAGGCAGCCCCAATCTTATTGGTCGGGCGCAGGCCGCGCATATACATCAGAAAGCCTGCCATTCTTGGAAGCATACCGTTGTTCAACGTCGGGCACCCGAGAACAATGGCACTGGCCTCAAGCACATCGCACATAACATTACTGCGATGGTTAACCTGAAGGTTCAGCAGCTTATAGCTTATCCCCTTATCCAAAAGACCAGCAGCTATGGACTTTGCCATCATTTCTGTAGAATGCCACATACTGTCATAGATGATCAAGGCCTTGCCGTTGCCCTCGTTAACACACCAGCGAGAGTACGCTTCCAGAATTTTTTCTGGATTTTTCCGCCAGATGACACCGTGATCTGGAGCAATCATCTTAATAGGCAGATGCATGTCCTGAACCTGCTTAATGAGTTTTTTGACAAGAGGGGAATAAAGGGTCAGGATGTTAGCATAGTACTTGGTTGCCTCATACATGAGGATATCCTGATTCACCTCGTCATCAAAGCGCTCACTGGTGGCAAGATGCTCGCCAAAGGCATCACTTGAAAAGAGGATCTGATCCTCTTTCAGGTAGGTGAACATGGAATCCGGCCAGTGCAGCATACGGGTTTCCACAAAGCTCAACGTCTTCTCACCCAAGCTCATATCTTCCCCAGGGGTGACAACATGATAGGGCCAGTCTGCCTTATGAAAATGCTTCATCAGGGCTTTATGACCCATCTTGGAACAGATAACCTTTTCCGGCTCAACCTCCCGAATCACTTCAGGCAGAACGCCAGAATGGTCCATTTCGACATGGTTAACAACCAGGTAATCAATCTTTTTTGGATCGATAATATTGCGGATACGGTGCATCAACTCACGGCTGTAGCCCTCCTTTACCGTGTCAATCAGCGTAACCTTTTCATCGATGATCAAATAGGCATTATAGGTCGTACCGCGTTCGGTGGAATAACCGTGGAAATCTCTGGTCATCCAATCAATGGCGCCGACCCAGTATACATTTTTACTTAATTCAATGGGATTCACTGGTCAATTCTCCTGTTGCGTCTTGGCTTATATTTATATTTTATCATGGTCGGGCAGATCTGCTGCAACTCGCCTGCGTACCAATCATTTTGTATTTCTTAATATTGCGCGACAAAAAATAACGGAATGTGAATATGTGGCTAAAGAGAAGATAACGCTCAGAGCTCAGCTGTTGAAAACAGAGAGAAAATGAAGTCAACCGGCAGCCTGTCGGTCCTCGGTATCATGCAGGATGTGAACGCCATCCATTTTTTTAATCTATTCTTCGAAGAAAAAATAACAATGTTTCTTTTCTTGATAGCTCATCATGGCTTAGGCAGTTTTTCAACGACCTAAGCCATTTCTGCTGTACTTATACGAGAAGAGGATTATGCCACTTCAAAGGCATCCTTACCAGCATCACAGACGGGACAAGTCCAATCTTCCGGCACCTTCTCCCAATCTGTCCCCGGTGCAACATCATTGTCAGGATCACCTGACTCCGGGTCGTAATCATACCCACAAACTTCACATGTATATGTTTTCATGAAACAGTCTCTCCTACTTTTTTTCCGATTATGATTTCCAAAGTCCATGCAGATTGCAGTAGGCCCGTGCGGTCACGGCGTCAGCCTCTGTACAGAAAAGAGCTTCTGGAGCATCTCCTGGCTTCAGATCCACTCGATAAACAGCAGTATCTGTCACCAGCTCAACCCACTCAATCCAATGCTTTTCTTCCATAGGATGGGCAACAGAGCCTACAGTGACCTTATAACCGATATCTGTTTTTTCCACGACAGGAATGTGCTTCTCCTGAGCGGCATCAACGGTATTTTCAGCCATCAGCTCCATGGGCTGACCGCAACATACCAATTCACCGGCACCGGTATGCAATACCTCAACTATATTACCGCATAATGGACACTTATAGACTTCGTTCTTTTTGGTCATCATTACCCTCCGTTTTACTGTTCGCTATAGATGCTATAGGATGACAGGAAGTTTGTGTCTTCCTGCATGAATGTTTCCGTTATACGTTGTAAGCTATAATCTCTCGACGATCTCTCCCAGACTCTCTCTGATTTTTCCCAATCGCTGAAAAAAATCATCTTCAGGAACTTACCTATTATTTTTACTCAGGTAATCGGCTACCCCTTGCGCTGTTGGCGTCATAGCATCTTCGCCTTCTCTCCAGTTAGCCGGGCAAACATCGCCATGGGTTTCGTGAAAAATCAGGGCATCCACCATCCGCAAGGCTTCCTCAATAGAACGGCCAAGTGGAAGATCATTAACAACAGAATGCCGAATAATCCCTTCCTTATCAATCAGAAAAGTTCCACGCAGGGCAACTCCCATATCGAGAAGGACTCCGTACTTACTCGCGATTGTTTTATCCAGGTCCGCAACCAAAGGATATTGAATCTCACCTATACCACCGTCGTTAACAAGGGTATTCCTCCAGGTCCAGTGACTAAATTGAGAATCAACGGAGACACCGATAACCTCGCAGTTCTTTTCGTGGAATTTCGACAAGGCCTTATCAAAGGCGATGATCTCTGAGGGGCAGACAAAGGTGAAATCGAGAGGATAAAAGAAAAGAATGACGTATTTGCCACGATAATCGGACAGCTTGAAATCTTCCTTAAAAGCGCCGTTGCCCATCACCGCAGTTGCTGTAAAATCAGGAGCCTGCTTAGTAACCAATTTGCACATTATACCGCTCTCCTTTGTTGGTATGTGTCTTTCTTCTTGAAGAAATCAGGTCTATATTATAGACACTGTTTATCGTATAAGTCAACATGAACTCGTTGTTTTTTTTGAGGGAGAGGAGGTAGGAGAATCCTGCTCCTCCATATTTCCCCCAACCCTTTTACCAATTTTCAGAAAGGAGCTCAAAATAGCTTTGCGGATGGGAACAAGCCGGGCATTTCAGAGGAGCCTCCGCGCTTTCATGCAGGAAACCGCATTTTGTACAATACCACGTAACGGTTTCGTCACGCTTAAAGACCTTACCGTCCTTCAGATTGGTAATAAAGGCACGGTACTGTTTTGCGTGCTGCTGCTCTGCTTTAGCAATAGCTTTGAAGGTGGCTGCAATCAGTGAAAATCCCTCTTCCTCGGCAATCTGCGCAAATGCTGGATACATCTCCAGGTATTCATGCTCTTCTCCGGCAGCAGCAGCTTCCAGATTTTCCATGGTCGTGCCTATGGTTCCAGCAGGGAAAGAAGCCTGTATTTCGACCTCACCACCTTCAAGCAGCTTAAAGAGACTCTTAGCGTGGGCTCGTTCTTGTTCAGCTGTTTTTTCAAAGATGTTGGCAATCTGTACCAATCCTTCCTTTTGAGCCACTTTTGCCGCAAATGAGTAGCGGTTTCTGGCCTGGGATTCTCCGGCGAATGCAATAAGGATATTCTTCTCTGTCCTGGAACCTTGGAATGCGCTCATGATTATATAGTCTCCTTTTTACTAATACTAAAGTGCTGTTTCACCAGCTTTTGTTATCTCGTATTTACAACGAATTGGGCTCGCAACAAACCCTTTCTTTTTCAGTGCGGTCAGCTGACAGCTGATCTGCTTGGGGTCCAATGAAGTGACGGCTGCAATGTCTTTATTCGCACAGACATCATCTGATTTTGCCAAGACTTCAAGTACCTCACGCTGTCGCCCACTCAATCTTTTCTTTTTACAAGAATTCTTTGAGCAGCCCTCGTCACAATCGACTTGACTAGTTAGCTTCTTCTTATTCTTGACCTGGCATTTCGGACAAACCCCGTAAAATTCCACGCGGCAGCCGGAAATTTTATACCCTTGACGCTGCTCTTCCTCTAAAACGGCTAACCTACTTTGATCAAACTTGATATCGTCAACACGCCGACATTGCACACAGAAAACATGATCATGCTGCTCAATTTCCTTATCAAAGCGCTTCTGGCGCCCGCTGATTTCCAACTTCCTGATCATTCCTGCTTCGGACAGAATCTCAAGATTCCTATACACAGTCGCCAAACTGATACGTGGTAACTTTTTCTTGATCCGCTCGTACAGAGCATCAGCAGTAGGATGGTTGTGGCAATTTCCAAGCTCTTCAAGAATCAATTCACGCTGGTGGGTCATTCGTAAGATATCTTTCATCAGATCACCTGCTGTTAGTTATTATTATTTTCTTAAGGTAATTAAGAATTATTACTGTGTCAAGAGTAATATTGATACCATAGAATGCTTAAAGAGATGGTCCATAAAAAAACAACCTCAACATAACTTACTGATATAAGAAAACAACAAAGACAGGAAAGAAGTAAATTATCGGATATTTATCCCTAAGAGAAAAATATTCTTCTTTATGATAGGTAGAAAAAAGAAAATGCTTATACGGAGAGAATACTTAAAAGAAATCATCAAGAGTGCAGCTTATGCACTCTTGATTTAACGAAACCTTCCCCTGAAACGGGGAGAGATTTTCAACCTAAAAACAGATTTTTACATAGAAGTAACATTTTCTGCGGCAGGCCCTTTCGCACCGTCAACAACATCAAAAGTTACTCGCTGACCTTCCTGCAGACTCCTGAACCCATCAGCTTTAATTGCCGAATGGTGGACAAAAACATCTGATCCGCCGTCTTGCTCAATAAATCCGAATCCTTTGGAATCGTTAAACCATTTTACTGTTCCTTCTGCCATTGTGATACTCCTTGCTACGCGGTTTCCTTATGAAACCATTTTAAAAAAAAGCGGATTCCTGTTACGAAGTCCTGGTGCAGTCTGCAACTCAGCCTGCGGTTTACGATATGAACTACAGCCTAAGGCCGCAATTCATCAGTACTGATGTAATCAGATATATAGTCTGCAATGCAAAAAAACAAGTATTATTTTAGCATAACACCCTAGGAACATAGGTAAGATTTTACAAATCCTGAGATATTTCTTTGTGCCACAATAAAATTTCGGCGTTTAAAAAAGAGAACGTGATGTATTTTTTCAA
>JBATKL010000225.1:0-13769 GCA_049669385.1 Candidatus Electrothrix sp.
CACTTTGAGCCGCATTTATGCTTCTGCTCTTCCTGGAAGGCAGGAGAAACAAACTCATGACAGGCACCGTATTTTTCTGTCGTCCAGAAACGCGCCCGTTCGCAAGGAAAGCCCAGCCCTCTGCTACGTATTCTTAACGGTTTTTCAAAAAATACCTTTGGACATCCTTTCAAATTTACTATACAATTTTCCTAAATATTACCTTCAGGATTGTTGGGTAGATTGCTGGGTGAATTGCTTCTTTTTCATTTTTTATAATCTCTCCCAGCAGCTTTACAGGTTCAGTTATTATGGACATCTTAATCGTATCTTAATCCCTATAAATAACGTACAGAGCAGGGAAGTAATCAGAAACAAGGTGAGCTGAATATGAGCAGCGATGAGCCTCGCCCTCAAGAAATCAGGGTTGGGCAGCGTATAAAAATCGAACGGTGTCAATCCTGGGATGAGAGCTTTCATATCTTTGATGAAGAATCAGCCTTTGCCATAGAAATGGCCTTGGCTACGGGTCGACCTCTCCTGGTGCGCGGAGAGCCCGGCAGCGGCAAAAGCCAGCTAGCCCGAGCTGCTGCCCAGGAACTGGACCGTTATTTTATAGCTGAAAGCATCACGTCCGCCTCTGAAGGGCGGGACCTCCTCTGGAAATATGATCCGGTGGCACGTCTCAGTGAGGCTCAGACCCAGGCTGCGGAATCAGCTATGAGGCATCAGCGAAGAATTATCCGCCGGGAAGGGCAAAATATGCAGGATATGCAGAATATGCAGGATTTCACTGCTGAGGCCACTTCCAGCCAACAGTCCAATGCGCTGAGCAATTCGCTTAGAAAAAAGAAAGTAGCTCGCCATAAAAAAAAGAAATCATCCCGACAGAGAAATAAGGATATTTACCAACTCAGCCGAAGTACTGTTCCCCAAACAATTGGTCGAATTGAAATTCCTGAAATAAAAAACAAGAGTTATGGCCTGCGTCCGGGAAACTTTATCAGCCCCGGTGTCCTGTGGTGGGTTTTTGATTGCGTATCTGCCTATAGGCAGTACAAGACATGTCGCTACCCCTTTTATAAACCGGGATTCCTTTACGAGGAAACTGAGGAGTTTGAGACTGCGGAACGCGGCTTTGTCCTGCTGATTGATGAAATCGACAAGGCTGATCCTTCCCTGCCCAATACCCTCCTTGAAGTGTTGGGAAATGGTGGTTTTCATATACCGATGCTTGATGAGTCTGTCGGCATGGGGTCCGCGCTTAAGAAGCCGCTGGTGATTATCACAACCAACGAGGAAGAAGAACTGCCTGCCGCCTTTCTCCGACGCTGCCTGGTCCTTAATCTCCATTTTGATGACAAGGAACACCTCCGCACTTGGTGGCAACAGCAGATGGAAAACACATCAATACCTTCCACCACTGATGAGTTTTCTCAGGAAAAAACCCTTATTCTCTGGTTGATACACCGGGCGGAAATACATTTTCAAGGTGTCTTTTCAGATCGGGTCAAGATAAAAGCTGCCCAGCTGCTCATCAAAGATCGTCAGGCAGCCCAACGATTCGGCGGAGTCAAACCTGGGCAGGCTGAGTTTCTTGATCTCCTCAAGGCCTTGCACAACATGCCTATACCAAAGTGTTCAGGCGAAGCCTTGGAACAATATCAACTGGCCCTCTTGAAAAAAATCAGTCGCTATGCGCTGGCAAAGTCTGCTGGTGAATAATTTTCGCCAGCTTACTCCATAATTACTCTATGAAGAGGTTGAAGACACAAGTCAGCAGGGCTGACCTGCTCCGGCTGCTTGCGGTTTCGCGAACAGCTTCTGCTGAAGTTGCGGCAAAACTGATCGGTTACCTCCCCGCCCAAGGGAGACCACAGATTAAACCAAAAAAAATTACTCGATCAAGCATAGCGTCTCATGCACGATCCCGGCGGAACAAAGCCTCTGCTTTGAGACTGGCTGATGCAAAAGAAATCAGCCGAAATCTGCCGTTGGAGGCTTTCTGGTATCTCTCAGAAAGAAAGCCGCTTAAAAAAACACTCCATCGTCTTACAGATCCGCAAGAATCAGCATCCTCAGAGAGGAAAATAAACTTGCCCGGTGTACTGCACAAGGTCACCCCCCTGAGCACTGAGGAACTCTCTGTGCCAGAGTTCATTCCCTGTCCACCAAGTAAAACGGGTGAATCAAGCGATTCAAACTCACGCGATCCGAACGAGTCCCAACCTCATTATCGAGAAGACCAGGCTTCTCTTTTTCCCTGCGCTGCACCTCCAAAACAAGGCCACAGACAGAGGCGACCTGCCTTTGAATCCGAATCCAATATGGAACACCTGGTTGACTCCTGTTCCGAGTTGTCATGCTCCGAGTGGGCTTCTTTCCCCCAAAAGGGAATCAACCAAAGAAGGAAAGCTGTCGCTCAAAAAAAGGCTGGAGAAAAAAAAATCCTCCGATCTCATCTTCGTTTACGTCGCCTGCTCGGGCTCCTTTCAATAGCCGCGTATATTGAGCCTGCCCTTTTGCAGGAGATTATTCGCCTCCTCCCCTCTTCCTGCCCTGATATTGCAACAGAAGCAGCTCTTCAGTCTCACCCGGATATAGAACGAGACAGCAGAATGCGCTTTGCACTTCGGCCTGAAAAAAAAAAGATGTATCATCATGTTTTTGCACGGGAAGAATCGCCACTCCAGGCTGAAATGCTGGGACTGTTGCGCCAACGTGATGCAACAAAAGCACCGCTTCTTTTTGCCTTAGAATTACTTCCTGTTCTCCCGCTTCTTTATTCTGCCCACATGCAGAAGCAGATCGCGGGGTGGCTGGAGACATTGATGTTGCGGTTTGTTCGCACCTGGTTTGAGCGCCAGGAAGATAATCGCCTCATTAAACAGGCAGGGCAACTCCTTGACCTCGTGGAGATGCTCCCAAAAGAACTCAAAAAGCAATTCGCAGCACGTTCTTTTCTCTACGGTATCGTGCATCGGAACGCCCTGCGAGCTGGCGCTGTTCTTCCTTCAGAATATGATCCTGAAATAATTATCCAGGCAGTACAAAAGACAGTGTCGCCGATCAGCTATAAGGTGCTGCAACAGGGAGAGCAGCTCTTTCTCTACCCAAGCAGTGAAATATCCTCATCCCAGTTGCTAGGAAGCCCGCTTGTCGAGCTTGAATTCTCCGTAGATTGCCTCCTGGTGCATAAGAAAGGGCGTGCAGCAACCCTACCCCTCCGGTCGGGAGAGTTACTGCATAACTGTGGAAGTCAGGAGGAAGCATTCTTTATACAAACCCCGCTGGAACAGCTTGTCATCAAGACCTGTTTTCGCCCTTCTTGGGCACAAGCCATGGGACGCAACAAGAAAGGGCTTTTTGTCGATGCCTCGTGGCTCGGCAAAACATATCGTTTGACCTGGCAAAACAGCACAAGCAAAGGGCGAGGCAAGTGGACAGGCACCGGTAAAAACGGAAACCCCGAAAATCTACAAACAGATCAGTACGGTCTCTTTGTTGACCTTGTGATTAAGGATCAGGTGGTGCAACGATTTCGACGAATCACCTCTGGTTGTTTTATGATGGGCTCTCCAGAGGATGAGCCGGAACGAGAAAGCTGGGGCAAGGAAGCATTACATAAGGTTATACTGACACGGGGATTCTGGGTTGCTGACACAGCAGTAACCCAGAAGCTGTGGCAGGCCGTTGTCGGCGACAACCCCAGTCACTTCCCAGGGGAGGCTCATCCGGTTGAGCAGGTAAGCTATGATGATGCAATTATTTTTATGGAGCGTTTGAACAAGCTTGTCCCAGGAGTCTGTGCCCGTTTACTAACAGAGGCGGAGTGGGAATACTGCTGCCGAGCTGGCAGTGCAACGCCCTTTTCCTTTGGCACCGGCATCACACCTGATCAGGTGAATTATAATGGTCAACATCCTTATAACGCAGGGCTCATGGGAAGAAACAGACAACATCCTGTCGCTGTTAAATCATTGCCCTGTAATGCTTGGGGCTTATACGAAATGCATGGTAATGTCTGGGAATGGTGTCAGGATCATTGGCAGGAGGATCTTTTTTCTGAAGAGCCACAGGTTGATCCGCAAGGGCCAGCAAACGGAGAATTCAGAGTAGTCCGTGGCGGCTCATGGTTTCTGGGCGGTCGCGGGGTGCGTTCAGCCGTTCGAGGCAAGTTTACCCCTCATTTCCGCAACTCTCGTATTGGCTTTCGCATTGCTCTGACCCCAGAAGAAGAAGTGAGTAATACGCCAAACCCTTCGTTCCACAAAGAAAATACCGAACAAGGAGAATAAGGGGATGTTGTACCGGAATCATCTTTCACCGCCTCAATTTCCTGCTCCTTGGGCTGTGGATTGGGGAGAGGACAGATACGGCCTGTGGATGAGTTTTGCTCTGCAACGTATCCGACAGACCCTTCGGTGGATCAGACCGGGAACCTTTCTCATGGGTGCGGCAAAGGAGGAAAAAGGACAACGTTCTTGGTTGGGCCGGGAAACGCAACACCGGGTTACTCTATCTCAAGGATTTTGGCTGGCCGACACCACGATTACTCAGGAAATGTGGCTCAGAGCGATGAATACTCATCCGAGCGGCTTCAGAGGCAACCTACATCCGGTTGAACGCATAAGCTGGCACGATGCCCAAACCTTTATTCAACATCTTAACCAACACATATCAGGTTTCCATGCCCGATTGCCCACAGAGGCAGAATGGGAATATGCCTGTCGGGCAGGAACAACTTCTCCCTTTTCCTTGGGCGCTAATATTTCCCCAGAGCTCGTCAACTATAACGGAAAATATCCCTACTCTTCTACCGAGGAAGAAGGGGTGTATCGCAAAAGAACTGTTACTGTAAAAAGTCTCCCGTGTAATAGTTGGGGCTTATACGAAATGCACGGCAATGTCTGGGAATGGTGTCAGGATTACTGGCAGCCCGATTTAGAGTCTCAGGAATCACGAGAATCACAATCTTATACTGATCCGCAAGGACCGAAGGAAGGCCAATATCGCTCTGTACGGGGCGGATCTTGGGCGAGCGATGCCTGTTTTGTTCGATCAGCCAGTCGCGACCGTTACCCTTCAGGTTATCGCTTTGGGAGTGTCGGAATGCGGTTGGCGATAAGTGCGGAGTAAGGCTGGCAGGGCAAGATGCAGCTCAAAAATTATGCGGCAGTATCGTAATGGCCATAATAAGATATCTTACACTTACTCATATGCATACCACTTCTTCCGCATGAAGAGCAACGAATCTCCTGGGGATTTCTCCGGGCAACAAATTTTGTGCTGAGCAGGGTGTGCAGAACAAGCGATTTCGAATAGGCGGAATCGACCAATGAGGTAAAAACAAAGTCGTACATCGTTATCGTTTTTTGACATTGGCATCTACAGGCATCAGATTCAAAAAAATACGCGTTATTGCTCAATGTACCAGGACGAACATCCAGCAGACATTCTATTGCCTCAATATCAGACTTCTTGACCCGAGAAATTCGTGATTCCTGCCCGTTATCAACAAACCGTAACTCTCCGAATCAATCCTCTGTCATCGACTTGATCAGATAATAATAGCTCATAGTGCGTTCTTTTCTCTCTGCTTTTACATTTTTTTAAATTCTTACCCCTGTCCTTCCCCAGCCTCCTTGACAAACTTTTTATTTAAACAAGCAAGAAATATGCCGAGAGGGGGTTCTTGTTGCCGCAAAGCTCCTATGATTTTGTTTTTTCAAGATAAAAACTAAAAAACCCCTTTGGTCATGCCCGGTATAGCGTTTCGCTTTTTCATATCTTATGAACTTAAGAGATATTTTTTATATAGCGAGCTTTGACTATCGGGTATTTTCAACTCGGTCTACTTGAGCAGGGTCCGGTGACAAGAACGTTACTGTTGACCATAATTGAGTGTATATTTTTTACACTGCAAGCAAAATTTTTCTGGGCAAAATCCGAAAAAAATTTCATTTGTACTAATGACATCGATAAGATAAACTGTATAAGTAATATACATTTCAGCTGCGAAAAAAATTGACAGATCCACGCAGGAGACGTATCTTTAATATAGAACATAAGAGGTGCTTATTAACGAGCAGGTGCCTCGCTTTCTGGATGAAACTGGAAAGCTGATAAAGCCACAGCCGTCGCGAGGCGGTGTCGGAAAGCCACGGATCTCCATTAAGGAGACCGCCGGGCTACCTGCCTTTTTTTCATACCAGGAGGTATAGTTATGAAAACCACGGATGCGAAATCCCACTTCGGTTCAAGCAACACAACAGGAACAATCCCTGCCATTTCCCCCTTTCCTTTTCTTGCACAGGTGAGCTGCCAAGCAGCCAGTCGTGCAACGCCCTCTGTTCACTCTCAGCTTCGTGCACAGCACCATTTACACCCGAAATTTCTTCTATTTCCATAGAAGAGCTGACGAGCTGCACTGTTCAGGACGACCATACAGTCTTTTACTCATGAAAAAATATTCGGGAGCTGATCATGAAAACGGAAAAAATATATTCAATTAATTTTGATTTTCGGAAGAGAGAGCAGAAAAGGATACTTGAGTACATGCAACAGAGAGGGTACAAACTGCTAGGATTTAAAGGTGCTGAAAGTGACGGACAGATTGCGGGAATCCCTGTTTGGTTTTCTGTCCCATACATCAGAATGGCTGGCGAGGTAAAGAATATCTACCAAGCACTGTACAAAGTGTACTATGTGGACTCTTCAACGCCATCAGATAAATCAATCCGCATGACAGCACTATCCGAGGTGGTAGAACTCGGCTCCAAAGTGACCCTCCAGGAAGACGGGAGTTTTTCTGTGGAATCAGGCGGCCCGGAGAACGCCATTCTTCTCGTCAACAACAGAGCTGTTGGCAGCGGGACAATTACAGCCGGACTCGCATCTCTTATTAACGGGAGCTACGCGCCTTTTTGCGCCTTCAAGGTTACTCCGCAGAAGCCCTTACGGATGGAACCCAACGATAAAGTCTGCATATTTGCACTTCCTACAATCGCAAGAGCCGGATCGGTTTCAGCTCAGATTCCTGCTGAAGGAGCGCTGTTCGAGCTTGATGCACCCAGTAACCGTTTATGTCTGGAAATGAAGCAGGAAGGGTGCGGATTTAACACTGTATGCTGGGATATGCCGATAACAGAAGTGCATTCGGGAGAACCGCTGACCCAGCTCATGGATTCCCACCATTAATGACTATAGAATAAAAAACGTTAACAACGTTATCCGGTCGGGCTTTTCCTCATTCAGGAAAGCCCGATTTTGCTTTTTGTACTATTATCCTTGTAAAAATCCTTGCAAAACAGAGCATTTTTTGTCAAATATGCTCTTCATAGAAAAAGTCAAAAAAATTTCATCGCCTCGTAGCCATCATTTCCAAATTTCCAGATTCCCCAGAACAGTAATGAAAGAAAAATACTGCCTTATTATTACTAGCTATGCAGATGAGGATAATGGTAAAAAAATCATCGATGCCTTGCTCTCCGAACGTTTAGCTGCCTGTGTCCAAGTCATGCCGATCCAGAGTTATTATCATTGGCAAGGAAAAATAGCCAACGATGACGAAAAACTCCTCCTGATCAAAACAAAATCTTCTCTCTATACCAAGGTAGAGAAAGCCATTCTCGCCCATCATGCCTATGAACTGCCCGAGGTGATTCAATTGCCGATCTCAGCAGGATTTTCCGGGTATCTGAATTGGCTTAAAAAAGAATGCTGTTAACCCTTCACATGCCCTTTTTACTTGTTCTTTTTTCGGCTTGCCTTCTTGATCTCCTCTTGGGAGACCCACGCTGGTTCCCCCATCCGGTTCGTATTATCGGTCGAGTCGCCCTGCTGGCGGAATCTTGGACAAGAAAGCTTCCTGTAAATGCATATAACAGCGGCAGACTGGCTGTACTCATCGTCCTGTGCAGCACCGGCGGAATCTGTCTCGGTATTTTCTTCTTATTGTCCTTTGCTCCGCAGCCGTTTTTTCTTTTGGGCGCTGCCCTTATCCTCTACACGACCATTGCTGCCCGCGATCTGATTCGTCATGCCCTCCAGGTTGTCCATGCTCTTACCATTGACCTGGAGACAGCACGGAAACGGGTCAGTATGATTGTAGGGAGAGATACAGATCAACTGGACGAAGCAGGCATTGTGTGCGCCTGCGTGGAGAGCGTTGCGGAAAACATGTCAGACGGGATTGTCGCACCGCTTTTTTGGGCGATAATAGGTGCCACTTGCGGGCAACTTCTCAACGGATCTCCGGTTGTCTGGGGAACAACAGCGGCAATGCTGTACAAGGCTGTCAATACCATGGACTCCATGTTCGGATATAAAAATGAACGATATCTCCAATTCGGTTCTTGTGCAGCCCGACTTGACGATGTGGTCAATTTTCTTCCTGCCCGAATTTCAGGCGTCTCCCTAGTTCTTGCAGCCTTAGCCTGCCACCCTATTTGTCGTTCTGATATGAAAAATAGTTTCCGGGTACTCATGAGAGATAGGCAGCAACACAGCAGTCCTAATTCAGGTTGGCCTGAAGCGGCTATGGCTGGCGCTCTTGGAATTCAACTTGGCGGTGAGTCCTTATATTTTGGTCAATTGACTCAAAAACCAACCATTGGCGACTCTTTTATATCACCCCAAGCGCACCACATTTCCCAAGCCAACACGCTGGTCTTGACAGCATCACTGCTCTGTCTCCTTGTTTTTGGCGTCTTTTGCTCGCTATTATTTTATAATGGATTCTGATGAGTTGCGGGTTCTCCGCCGGAAACAACGGGGGATTTCCTCAAATCTACCTGCATCTGCTTGTAATGAAAAATATTTTCTGTTATAATTACCTAGTAAAATTATCCTTAACAATCAGATAGTTGAAAAGAAACATTTAAGCCCCGTCAACAGGGGCTGGTACAATGATATAACAATATTGTGGTGGACCGTATGTCTTTACATATTATCATTTCGGCGGTTGCTGTTCTTCTTTATTTCAGCATGTTGCCTTTTTCGGCGGCCCATGCCCTTGCCGAGCACATTGACAGTAAAACGAGCGGAAACTATTGCACCATTCCCTTACCGGATCCGAAACAACTCTCCGAGGATGAGAAAGAATGGTTTACAACCTTTCAGGAAGGCACCTTCTATGTTCAGGGCTGGAAAGAGATCACTTCGAAAGTTCTTGAAAAAATTAAACAAAAAAACAAAAAGGAAGAGCTGCAACGCTCCTTGAATTACCTCGGAATACGAATAGGTTGCGAGTGGAGTAAGAATAACCATGTCAGAAAAATAAATACCGACATGTTGGAGCAATGGGGCTCTGAGCTGCAAAAAATAGCAGAGGAAAAACCGGATGAGTTACCGGTGCTGATTGCAGATATCCGAAAAAAGGTGTTTAAGCTGGTGAAATAGCTGTAGTACATCTTTTAAAAAAGCTGACAGCATTTCCATTTACACAGACGATGAAGGCACTTCATCAAATATGGGTAATATAATTTGACCGAAAAACAGCAGGAAAACAAACTGGTGGATAAACTTGGTTCTCCGTTGACAGTGGCTGCACACACAGAACGCTCAGCAGAGAGAAACCAGGAAAACAACGATTTTATTTCTGTCATTATTAAACGGAATGATGAAGGTGCCCGGCATCCTGATGATATCTTAGAAAAAGCCATTACTGAAGGCTTGGAACAGATTCAGCGTCCTTTTCTTTCCTTAGCCCTTTCTTCTGTAGCGGCAGCGCTTATTCTCAGTTTTTCAGTCATGGCCGTTGCTGTCATGTCCACCCTCATGATTGACCTGCAACAACCCCTGTTGCTCCGCGTTGCAATGGCCCTTGTCTACCCGCTGGGCTTCATCATCTGTATCATGAGCGGAACAGAACTCTTTACCGAACATACGGCAACAGCTGTTTATCCTGTCCTTGAAGGTAAAGCGGACCGCCTCCAGCTGTTTCGGCTTTGGGCGATTGTTTTTTTCGGAAATATGCTTGGTGCCATTGTTGGTGCGCTTCTCCTTACCGCTACAGACCAGGTGATCCAGGCAGAGAGGGGTTATATTCATATTGCCCATCATCTTGTTGAATACGGCAATCTGTCGCTCCTGTTCAGTGCAGTTCTGGCAGGCTGGCTGATGGCACTGGGCGGATGGCTGGTCCTGGCCACCACACCGGCTTTAAGCCAGATTATCTGCATCTACATAGTCACCTTTCTTATCGGGCTCGGCGGACTCCACCATTCCATTGCCGGATCTGTTGAGATGTTTACCGCACTTCTTATTTCTGATCATTTTTCCTTGCTGCAAGGAATGCGTTTTATCGCTCTTGCCATGCTTGGGAATCTCATCGGCGGCAGCTTCTTTGTGGCGACCCTTAATTACGGCCACATTCGAAAAACCCAGGAAATTTCATAGTAATTATAGCTAATTTAAAAAAGTGCTTCTCAAAACGTACCTCGAAAAAAGAACAATACTTTTGAGACAGTATCCTCTATACTGACCGCAGCAAGACGGAGAATAACATGGCAGAAATTATTATTGATACGTATCAGTGCAGCGGCTGCGAGACCTGCGCGGAGATGTGTCCGGATGTCTTTCGCATGGATGAAGCTACTGAAAAGGCAGCCCTCGTCGATATCTCACCCCAAATTACCGATGCTGTTCGGCAGGCAGCGGCTTTTTGCCCGGAAAAATGTATTGAAATTTCGGAATGACTTTTATCGACATTTTCTCTACACCTCCTCGACGGCTGCAAACAGCAAGGTATCTTCCCCGGCCCTCCATAATCATCCGTAATAACCCGCAATAACCTATAATAATTATCTCATTATATATGAATTCATTAATATCCTTTATTCTTGTCCTCGGCGTTCTGATCTTTGTTCATGAACTCGGGCATTTTCTCCTGGCCAAACTCTTTGGAGTACGGGTGCTGAAATTCTCTCTGGGCTTTGGCAACAAGCTGATCGGCACAAAATGGGGAGAGACGGAATACCTGATTTCTGCCTTCCCTCTGGGAGGTTATGTGAAAATGTTCGGGGAGCAACCCGATGAAGAGATCAGCGAAGAAGAGCAGGCTGTTTCCTTTACCCATAAAACCGTCTGGCAACGTTTTGGTATTGTTGTTGCCGGTCCTCTCTTTAATCTGTTTTTTGCCGTATTTCTTTTTTGGCTGATGTTCACCTTTGCCGGTCTACCGGATTTTGTCGAATCAGGCCTTATCGGCAAAGTTTCCCCTGGCTCGGTCGCTGAAAAGGCAGGGCTGAAAGATGGAGACCTCATCTTATCCATTGATGATCAAGAAATCAGAACCTGGACCCAAGTCTCTGAGTCAATCAGGGATTCCGGGGGGAATGAGGTGCAGGTTACTGTTCAACGTGATCAGGAAACCCTGACTATCGTGGCAACACCAACTATGGATAAGGTGAAAAATCTCTTTGGCGAAGAGGTTGGTGAGCGTTATCTTTTGGGAATTAGTCGCTCGGAACAACTGGAGTACAAAAAGATCTCCCTGTTTGAAGCCATCAAATACGCCTTTCTTCAAACCTGGAACCTCATCGTGTTGACCCTCTTGGGGATCGTTAAGATTGCGCAGCGGGTCGTTCCGGCATCGGAGCTAGGTGGCCCGATCCGCATTGCGGAATTGGCTGGCCAGCAATGGGAAGCAGGCTGGATGCAATTGCTCCATTTTACCGGTTTGCTTTCTATTAATTTGGGCGTACTCAACCTTCTTCCTATTCCGGTGCTGGACGGTGGCCATCTCGTTTTTCTCAGTATTGAGGCTGTTCGAGGAAAACCGCTTGGCGATCAGGCCGTGATTCGTGCCCAAAAAGTAGGTGTTGCCCTGCTCGGCTCCTTGATGATCTTTGTCTTTTATAATGACATTGCCCGACTTGTCCGCCAATGGATGGCCGCTTCTTGACCGACTTTTTGGTATCCTATTTTTGTTATTCCATGACAGCGAGTAAGTACTGTGCTTGATAATCCCCTTATATTGTCTCTTGAAACCGCCACCGGTTGCGGCAGCATTGCCCTGACCAAAGGCGGCATCGGTAACGGCAAGCTGCTTGCCGTTGCCACAGCCCAACCGGAGATAACCCACTCCCGACGTCTCCTTGGTTCTGTCGATTGGGTTATGCAGGCGGCAGGTCTTGGCTGGGATGAGCTGGACGGGGTTGCAATTAGCCTCGGCCCAGGCTCATTCACAGGATTGCGGATAGGTATGGCGGCGGCCAAAGGCATTGTGTTTGCCACTCAAAAACCGCTTATCGGCGTGCAAACCCTGGATGCAATCGCCCTCTCCTGCCCGGTCATAGATCGTCCGCTCTGGTGCCTGCTTGATGCTCGGAAACAGGAGATTTATGCAGCTTGCTATCAGGCAGGTCAGGCAAATCCTCATGGCTTGCCTGAGCAGTGCAGCCCGGTTGAGGCTCTTCGTCCAGAAAGACTACTTGAGAGGATTAACGGCCCCGCACTCATTGCCGGGCCGGGCCTGAATGAATATCACGATCTTTTTGCAGCAAAGGAAGGCCTGCAACTCATCCCGCCTGCTTTGAGCAGCCCGAGTGCGGTACGAATAGGGTTTCTGGCTGCTGAACAGTTACTCCGTGGGGAAACCCAGGATCCAGCAATGATTGCTCCCATGTATGTCCGGGCCTCGGAGGCGGAGGTCAATCTGCACAATAAATTACTCACGGATCATGGGTGATTGCGAAATTTCCGCTTGAGCTTTTTCAGCCTCTGCCTGCGCACGCTTCACACCGCTCTCACTATTTCTTAATTCCTCAATCTTTTGCTCGGATTTAGCTCTATGTTCAAAAATATTCCCGACCGTAAAGGCTCCACCGATCGCGCCCAAGCCAAAAACAAAATTCATAAAAAATGAATCCGGTGGCGCCATGCCTTCTCTTCCGAGCAACAGATAATAGCCAAAGGTGCCCAGGGAAAAGATGATTAACATCCATTTTGTTAAAACAACCTTCCTGCTGCCTTCAGGGATATTTGCGAACATGATATTTCTACTTCTTTCTGGAATATGAGACATCTATTACCTCCTTTTCGTGTGGTTCAATAAAAAAGGGCAAAAGTTCCTGCCCTCTCAGGGGTGCTGAATCGAGAAATTACGACCAGTCAACCTACCAAGGGTATCTTCTTATATCTTCTTGTGTCAACTGGAAAATTAGTCTTTCCCACGTCCCTGCACCACAATCTTCCTGCTAAAGCTGTACGGCTTGCGGGCAATACCGTCACCGTTGATGAGCGTCAGGGTGACCGTGTAGGTGCCGGGCTTATGAAAGAGATGGCTGACAGCCGCGCCTTGGGCCTTGCCCTTATCGCCGAAATCCCAGTGATAGGTCCAGTTTCCTTGGCCCTTGCCCAGCTCTGCCTGAAAAAGCACTTCATCTCTAGCACCGCCGCTGAAAACCTGCTCCGGTTGATGAAGGATCTGTACCTCCGGCAAAGGCAGTACGGTCACAGCGATCTTCTTCTCAACCGCATTCTTGACTGTATGACAAGCTGACTCGCCATCCCCATCCTCATCCTCATCCTCATTATTGCTTCTGCTTTGTAAACGAACCGTATAGTTTCCCGGCTGTCTGTAGACATGGCGGAAGACAGGGCCTTGAACAGTTGCCCCGTCTCCACTCTCCCAGCTTAGCAGCGGCTGAACGCCGGTATTATTCAGAAGTAAGGGGGTGATGCTTATTTCCTCATTGGCAAGGACGGTCAGTTGCTCCGGCACAACAAGTTCCGGCAAGCTGAGTACCTGCACAATCTGCGACGGGCCCGGATGTCCGTCCACT
>JBATKL010000226.1:0-5335 GCA_049669385.1 Candidatus Electrothrix sp.
CCGGGTGGATCAGGACACCGGCACAGTCGCGGACGGGGCACTGTTCAGTTACGAGGCCCTGCCCCGCGCCAGTCTGCTCTCCACTCGGATACATGCGGAACGTTCTTTTCCCGAAAACCTTCCTGGAGAAATTGACGGCGACTCTGCCTCGCCCTTTGCGGTCTGTGAATTGGCCCGTGAAGGATTTGCCCGCATGGGCATCGGCGGAATGCAGACTAGGGGGCTGGGATCGCTGCTGGTTGAGCCCCTTGTGAACAAAAAGGAGGAAGGCGGTAATGGTTGAGTTCAGTTACCAGGAACCTGTTTACCTTGCCTTGGGACAGAAGATGTACGAATACTTTCTGACCAATAAGGAAAAGGGCAATGCCGTCTCCATCCTCAGTGATGCTCTGACCGTCCTGCGCCAGCTAGGAACGGCAGGGCTGAACCTCTGGATTGATGCAAAAAACACTGAACGAGGGTTCATCCGGGATACCTTGGACAAACAGAAGGAAGCTGCTGATCGACTTGGTCTCGGCAGCCGCCTTACATTACCCGAGGCACAAGATATCGATACGGCTTGGAGCAATATGGAAAACCTGATGCGGGTTCTCCGCTACGCCAATTATTACGCCAAAACGCGGGAAAAGCAGGAATAAAATGACTGAGACTGGGCAATGGTATAAAATCAGCTTTCGTCTGTCTGGCAGTCTGCATGTGGGTTCTGGCAGATGGGGCTTTGTCCTGCCCTGTCGGCCCTATGTGCCGGGTTGGACCCTCTGGGGCGCACTGGTGGTTCTCCTGAAAAAAACCGGGCGTTGGGGGGAGAGCGGTTATGCCGAACTCGGGCGGACCGTGAATACACACTGCTGGTTGGGCCATCTCTTTCTGGAAACAGACATGAGCGACGATACGTATCGATACCTGCCTGCCGTTGATCGGGACAAGGGGGGGAAAACAGAGTTCGCTTGGCGTGACAGCCTGGATCAGCCAGCTGATCATCTTCACCTTCACCCGCCCACCCTCTTCCGGCACGGAGTTGTCCGCAGCCACGAGCAGAATCAGGACAGCCTGGGTAGGCTTTTCCTTACGGAGTCTGTGCAGGCGAGACAGGATGCATCCTACCGACTCCGTGGAATTATTTTCTATGATGGTATTAATAACGAACCACCGTTTCATGTAAAAGACCGTCTCCATATAGGCGGAAACCGACAGGTCAGCGGTGCCGAGATCACCTGTCTCACTGTGGAGCCCCTCGATGACAGTGATAAAAACGAGGAAGAAAGAAACAACCTGCTTCGCTTCCAGCATCTACGTTGCGACCCAGCAAACAGCAGTCTTGCCTTGACTGGTGAACTTGAGCGGATTGTCCTGCGCCGCACCCGCAGCGCAAACGGCGAAAAATCAGACGGATTCGGTCAGCATTTTGTGGACTGGGGCAACCATCTCACTCCGGGCTGGCAAGGTCGAGAAAGGCGGAGATATCACCCTTTCTTTGAAGAAAAGGACGGATTCCTACACGGTACCGTTCAACGGCACCTATGATCTACACAGAGCCACCAAACATAAACTTTTTTTCTTCTTGCTGAATGAATAACAGCAAACCTGCACGCCTTTGCCGTGCTTTATTCAAAATAAGCGTCAGGAGAGTATCCTGACCGTACCGCGCGGCAAGGTGGAATCTGTACTCAGGACAATACGCTGCCAAAAGCCGAGCTGTTCCAGCCGCTTGACATTGGTGGATTTCATACCGCGAAAGACCGACTGATCCCGTTCATTAATACTCAAATGGATCGTTTTCTCGGGGGGTACTTGAGAAAGCAGCTTTCTCGTCTGCCGCAGCATCAGGCGGGAGGCTACCAGCTCACCAAAGGCTGGGTGCCAAGGACCAGCCAGCAAAGAGGACTCCAGCTCAGGACCAGCCTGCAAGCCCATGCGTACCACCCGGATACCGGCCCGATCAAAACGCTGTTTCATCCAGGCGGCCAGCACCACAGCCTTATCCAAGCTCAACGGCACATACTCACCCCGCTCGTATTGCTTTACCAACTCGCTGTTCCGTACAACTAACAATGGATAGATGCGAACAAAATCAGGATGCAAGGCGATGACCCGCTCAACGGTTTGTCGCAAGGTTGTACGGGTATCGCCTGATAAACCCAGCAGCAGCTGAATGCCGATCTCCATCCCTGCCCGCTGGAGAGCAGGAACCGCCTGCGCAACATCAGCCGCCTCGTGGCCGCGCTGTGCCAGTGCCAGCACTCGGTCATTCATGGACTGCACCCCGAGTTCCACCGTGGAGACCTGATATCGCTGGAGCAATTCCACCCGTTCCTGATCAATATAATCAGGCCGGGTAGACAAACGAAGACTCTGCACCCTGCCCTGCTCCAGAAACGAAGCAACGGCTCCCAGTAATTCTTCCTGACGCATCTGGGGTAAGCCGGTAAAGCTGCCACCGTAAAAGGCCACCTGAACCTTGCGCTTAGCCGGGCCTTCCCTGTCAAGCCAAGCTTGTACAGTTGCCCGTACATCAGCGGATGTTACCGATTTTTCTGTAAAACCGCTGATCCTTCGCTGGTTACAAAACACGCAACAATGCGGACATCCCTCATGGGGAATAAAAACAGGAATAACCAGAAGAGGTTCAGAACGTATCATCAAAAATCATCTGCATAAAGAAAATGCCCTACTTGTCGATAAAATCGACACTCTGAAAAAAACGCTCGCAATCCTGCTCCACATCCTCATCTTCTGCTGCGGAGGCCTTATAGATGCAGCCGACAGTAAAGATCTTTTTCATTTTTTGACCATGTGGATCAATAATCGTTTTTTCTGTTTGCAAGGCTGTCTTCCGAATAAAAACCCTATTGCCTTGAGAAATTTTTTTCCCGGAAAAATCACCGGTACCGGAGACGCTTTCTTTCCATGTTTCGGCAGAGCTATCAGCACCGAACGGACCAGGCTCAAAAAACGGCTCAATACTGTAATAGGACGAGCTTCCTTTTTCCGGGAACAAGGAAAACATAACTAAATCCTCGGCAAGGAGCTGATCATTGGCATATCCAAGATGCAGGCGCAGACTTGAGTCGCCGGTGATTGCAGGATGCTTAAAATCAATCTGAAAATCTTTCAAACGGATCTTCGCCCGCCTCTCTTTACGGCTGATTTCAGTCTGGTGAAAAAAACTCGGCAAATATTCCTCGCCAAGGCCAAGATACTCCTCCCAATCGTCAAGGCTCCCCTCATAGCCGACAACCAATTCGTCACATGATTCTCGAGAAGCAGCAATGTAATCCTGGGTGAGCAGGTCCGTCCGCGTACTCATAATGGTACAGACAGCCCCCTTGGGAGAGGGAAGACAGCTGCTGTATAGAAACTTATCAGAATACTGGAGATACCAGAGAGAAGCTATCCAGCGTCTGCCCAGCTTGTCGCGCCACATTTCGGTTTTTTCGGGTTTGCCCAAGCTGGTGATCGGGACTCTCTCCCATCCGACATAGCGGAAATAGGGAACAGCGCTGAATACTGTCTCCAGAATCATGGCTGGAGAGTCCAGAAACATCTTCAGATCAGTTCCTTTCGGTTTTTCGGCAATCACCAACATATCAAAATAATCAGAATCAGGGCGACGAAACCGATTTATCTGACTACGAAGAGTGCCATGATAAACATTCTGCCCTTCAGCAAGAGGTTCTTTTTCTAGATCCTCCTGATCTACTGTCCATTTTCTGAAAGAGATATCAGGAGTTACTTCGGCGAGTCCGTGAATAACCGACTGATTCCTGAGATAATAACGGAACCGCTTTCCATCAGGAAAATTCTTTTCCCTAACCTGCTCATGCAGTTCCTTACGCAGGGTTCCATGAAAAGCACGCAATTCATTCCGAGCCTGACGAGCAAGCTCAGGAGCTGTTGCAGGTAAAGACGCTGTATAGTCCCAGTCTTTCGTCAGTGAAGCAACCGTACCCTGAATTCTTTCAGTAACATTGCGGGTGTAAAAATCAGCAGTATCGCCCAGATTATCCGCTTCGCTGATTGGCACGGCAACGTTATAATTCTCTCCCAAATTACTTCGTTGAACAATCACACCGGCAACCTCGCCTGCCGTGTTCAGCAAGGGACCACCACTGTTGCCTGGGGAAGCCGGAGAAGAAAAACGAATATCCTGCCACTCTCCATAAACCCGTTCTGGGGTGAAAGACGCGACCTGACCAGCCCGATAGGAAATCCCCTCCCCTAAAGCGTTTCCGGCTGAAAAAACTGTATCGCCGATTTCAACCTGCCGATTGAAATGCAGTGGGGTAATTTTTTCCGGATATTTTTTCAGATCAAAGACCAGCATATCCCGACGGGTTGAACACTTCCTTATGGTATTGACCGAATAGACCCGACTGGAGCTGTCACGGATAAAAAAGTCCTTGTTCAGAGAAAAATACCTCAGGCCAAAGACGTGCTCTGCGGTCATCAGCTCTTTTTCATTAATGAAAAAAGCTGTTCCTATGCTGCGATATTTCTCATTCCTCTCCACATAGTCCAATTTGTCAAAGGGTAATTTTCTGGCGTAGGTTATCTTGTCGTCTTCCAGTTTTGGAGTCACCACCTCATAGATACCGTGATTCAGATCCTGAATAAGATCCTTGTCCAGAAATTCAATATTATTATTGGCAAGTACATTCCCGCACAACAAGAGCAGGAAGAGCGTTGCACAACAGAATGTTGTAAAAAATTTCATAAAAATCCCTCGTAATTTATCTTAATCATTTAAGAAAAAGGGGACAGATTTATTTTTCAAGCCCATTTATTGACAGTTGTTCTCTTGTATTTCAGACATATTCTTACAGAGGGACAACCGAGTTTTCAGAAAATATAAATCTGTCCCCTTTTTTACTCTTGCTTATTTATCTACAAAATCAACACTCTGAAAAAAACGCTCGCAATCCTGCTCCACATCCTCATCTTCTGCTGCGGAGGCCTTATAGGTGCAGCCGACCGTAAAGATCTTTTTCATTTTTTGATCATGTGGATCAATAATCGTTTTTTCTGTTTGCAAGGCGGTTTTCCAAATAACCACCTGATTCCCTCTGGCCTGCTTTTTCCCGGAGAAATCACCGGTTCCGGCAAGCCCCTCTTCCCATGTACCCATATAGGCATCAGAGCTGAACGGACTTGGCTCATAATACGGTCGAATCGCATAATAGGCCGGACGCCCCTTTTCTGGAAATAATCCAAGCATCACCAGCTCCTCAGCAAGAAGCTGATCATTGGCGTAGCCAAGATGCAGGCGCAGACTTGAGTCACCGGTGATTGCAGAATTCTTAAAATCGAGCTGGAAATCTTTCAGGCGAATCCTGGT
>JBATKL010000227.1:0-18912 GCA_049669385.1 Candidatus Electrothrix sp.
GAGACCAGGGTATTGCGGGCGTTGTCTCATGAGGAGGAGGAGGAAACGGGCTGCTTGGGCTGTCTCGCCGGAACCAATATGTATTTCAGCAAGAGCAAGCATGACCGAAGGGTGTAAGCGAGGGGTACTGCTGACCTGCCTGTATTCTTCAAAATACGTAGAAAGATCTTGGGGGCGTTCCAGGACTACAAGCTGCCGGAGGAGTTTTCCTGCGGTCCTGTGAAACTGGTCACCTTCCGGGCTGCGTTTGTCACAATGAAAAAGTCGGGCAAGTTCAGTGAGGTTATTTGAATCATCCTCTAATGCTTCTATAATCTGTTCTCTGAGGCTCACAGCTTCTTTATCAGACAGGCTGTCGGGAATGTGCACGTCCTGCTCAGCTAATAGAATATTGTTTGGGATCGTTGCTTCTTGTGGATTTGTCGGAATCTCTTTTTTCTCTGTCTGTTTCCCTTCATTTGTTCGGAAAACAAGACCGATCATGATGCCAGCGAGCAAGCCGCCAACATGGACCGTAACAGTCTGTGTCTCCGGGGAATTGGCAAAGAGGTAGACTTCTTTGCTTATCCAGAAGGGAAAGAGAAACCAGCCAAAGACCGTGGTCTGCCTGCTGCAAAAGCCAAGAGAACAGAGTACATTGCTCCTTTTTCCACAATAGAGCAGTAGGTAGGTTCCCATAAGTCCAGCAATTGCACCGGATGCGCCAAGGAGCGGTCCTTGACTCAAGGGATGGATAAAACCAAAGGACAGGCCGGAAAATGCTCCACTCATGAGGTAGGTGCCAAGAAAGAGGATGCGACCGATGCCTATTTCTAGCCAGGATCCGACAAACCAGAGGAACAGCATGTTGCCGATAAGCGGAATGATCCCATTATGGAGAAACATGTAGGTGGCTATTCCGAGATAGTTCTTGCGGGCTGGAGAATAACCGAAACTATACGCGAGACTCTGATCAAGTCGTTCTTCAAAGATTTTTCGCTTTGGCGCCCAGTCAGCAAAACGGGGATCAGCAGGCGGTATCAGGATTTGTTGGCGGAGTGCGGATTGAAACTGATCATCTTGGATAAGGTGCTGAAAGATGGCTGCGGGTTTTTTGGCGTCGTGCAAAAAAACGGGAATTGCTTCATGACGGCGTTGGATATATTCTTGGTAAACCTCTACTTCTATATCTAATAGTCCTGAAGAGCGGGCCCAGGAGACAGCTTGCATGTACCTCTGTTGCTCGTTATGCTGGAAATAGAAGAATGCACCTATGTTCAGCAGAATAAGGAGGATGGTTACGAAGGGGAATCGTCGTTGAATATTGTCGGAAACAGGAATGATCAGCATGGGTTCTCCGATTTTCGGCAAGCGGTCTTGTTTTTTTGTGTGACTTGATCAGGGGTGTTGACATTGCGCCAGGAGCTGTGCAGGTGCTCGGGAGGTTGAAAATGGTGGACACCATCCTGATACGCCAACTTACTGATCCGGAGCGAGCCGGATGCGGCGATGGTTTCCAGCTGTGGACGGCAGCGGAAGTCATACCAGGCAAGGAGTGGTTCAAGATGACCGTCCCCGAGCAGGTCGGGCAGGACAGCCCGGATACCGGGTTGACGTTGGGCAAGGAGCCAGTCCAGGCTTTCCGGCTGTACATCAGGTTGGTCACAGGCCATCACCAGCCAGGAAACGGCACGCTGCCAGCGCATGACAGAAAGGATTCCGGCAAGGGGACCAGCCAGTCCGGGCGCATCCGGAACGCGGGGCAGGGCGGCAAGTGACGCCGGAATTTCTCCTGAACCGGAAAGAACCACCTGGTCCACCTTCGGAGCCAAGGTCTCAACGGCATGTTCGATCCAGGTTTTGTTTTCTTTTTTGATAAGATGCTTGGGTCTGCCCATTCGAGTGCTCTTGCCGCCGATCAGTACACATCCCCAGACGGGCGTTTGTTGACATCTGGTCGTGACCAGTGATTGGACAAGGGCGAAGAGGTGATCAACCGTGGCTTGCTCTCTGCTCAGGGTTGCGAGAACCTGCCCCTTATTTTCAGGCGGTACATTATTTTCACCTTCGGAGCCGGAGAGCCAGATCTTTGGTATTGCCGTTGTCGCATGTCCTTCAACCAAAACAATGTCATAGGAAGAACAAAGGGTAATCAGGAAGGCGATCAGGTCTCCCTGTTGATGGTGCCGGATAAAATGTTGCTCTCCCAGCAGGGCCACATCTGCACCAGCGGAAAAAAAACGATCACTGTCCTTGCCTGGTGCATCAACCTGGACATTATGGGCACCGTCTTTAACCACGGCAACGTGCAGACCTCTGGAGCGTAATTGAGGGATTAAGGCCTCAATGAGGGTGGTTTTACCTACCCCGCTATATCCGCAGATTCCCAGGACAGGGTAGGGAGTTCGTGGATCTGATAAGGGATCTGACGATGGGTATGAATTTCTTTCTTTTCTCATGCTGACGATCCGATTCCAAGGGGAGAAGGTCCGATGTTTTCGGTAAAAATACCGGCATTTTTTCCTCGGCGTAAAAGCTCTTTCACGGCAGCCCGTCCTGTATCAGTAAGGTCTCTGGAATAATCATTAACATAGAGCTTGATATGCTCAGAAATTACCTGATCATCCAGCTCCTGAGCGTGTTGTTTAATATATGCGGTGCAAGCTTCTGGATGCGCGTAAGCCCAGTCGAGACTGGAGGCTATGGCTTCCTCGGTTTCTTTGATGGCAGGCTGCCCAAGGCTTGTCCGGGCGGCGATACAGCCCAGAGGAATGGGGAGCCCGGTTTCCTTTTCCCACCACTCGCCCAGATCCTGTACGCAGACAAGGCCGTAATCTTGAAAGGTGAAACGGCTTTCATGGATAATCACCCCGGCATCTGCCTTACCCTCTTTGACAGCATCCATGATGGTATCAAAGGGCATCATGATTGTCTGGCTGTGCTCAGGAAGAAACAGCTGAAGAAGGAGAGCAGCGGTTGTGTATTGGCCGGGGATGGCGATTCTCCAGAAAGATGGTGCTGTCTGCTGATCCGGTCGCGTAATCAGGAGAGGACCGCAACCTCGACCGAGAGCTGCACCCGCATTGAGCATGGTGTAGCTGTCCTGCACATGGCCCAGGGCATGAAAGGATAATTTGGTTACATCAAGCCTTGTATCAAGCGTTGTGTGCATACCCCTGTTCATGGTCCGTGTATTGAGGGTTTCCACGTCTTCAAGCAGCGGCGGTGCAAAATGAATATGTCGGAGAGGGATTATTCCGTGCATGAGGGCATAGAAAATAAAGGTGTCATTGGGGCATGGTGAGTAGCCTATGGTAAGCGTAAGCTGAGGGGCCATATAGAGATGTCTCATGTTTTTTTCGTACTCTTCTGCTTTCTATCAACTTGAACAGGTTATCCTTAATCCATCATTTCTGTCAAGCCTTGTGACCGGTGGAGTTGCCAACGAGGAGTTGCCAGCGAGGAGTTGCCAGTGAGTAGTTACCAGCGACGTGCCAATTATTTATCGATGATTTGGCAAGGAGGCTACCCAGATCGACTTTTTTCCTCCTTTTTACGTTCCTGCCGCGATTCTGTACTTTTTTTCTTGTCATGGGTTGTTATTTTTGTGTATGGTGGCTATTCTTGAAAAAAGTAGTGTTCGTTAACAGGCAGTCTGCCGGGCATCAAAATGAAAGTTCAATTTACAGACGTTTCTACAGTAAGCAATCGTTATATTATTACGGACGATGATTGGCTTACCCAGACAGAAATCCGGAAAAATGCTCCGGTCCATGCGGAGTTGACGCTCACGCGAAAAAATAGTAGACGAGTTGAAGTGCGCGGGACGTTGGATGCCGGGGTGCTGCTCGTCTGTGATCGCTGCCTTGCCGACTACGATTTTGCTGCGCAGGCAACTTTTCATTATATACTGGATGTAGCAAGCGAAGAGAGCGGTCATATAAAAGAGCTGGAATGCACAAGGGCTCATCTTGATATTATTCAGGTTGATGAGCCGGTAGTGGACATTCCGGATCTCCTTCGTCAGCAACTCTACCTGGTGTTGCCGGAGAAAAAGATATGCTCCCCAGCTTGCAAGGGGCTGTGTACACAGTGCGGAACGAATCTGACGAGCGGAGAGTGCTCTTGTGCCGATGACACGAGTAATTCTCCCTTTGCAATACTGGCTTCGTTGAAAAAAGGCTGAGTCCTGCCTCATACGGACAACACGCAATATCTAATACATAATAATAAAACAATCTGAATATCCATTCAGAAAGATTACAGTTTTTTACTTCAGGAGGAAGGTCATGGCATTACCAAAAAGACGACATTCACATTCACGAACCCGTAAACGGAGATCACATGATTTCTTAACCGGTCCCAGCGTGGGTCGTTGCTCAGAGTGCGGTGAGCCGAAAATGCCGCATCAATTATGTTCCGGTTGCGGTACGTATAAAGGAAAAACCTTTTATCAGTTCGGAGACGAACTGGATTAGGCTTAGGCTTACCTGTGAAAATAGCCCTTGATGCCATGGGCGGTGATCAGGGCCCTGAACTCTTGATTGACGGAGCCCTCCGTGCTCTCAGGAGAAAAAAAGGGCTCTCGATTATCCTGCTCGGGCCTGAAAACCTCCTGAAAGAACGGATTGCGCAATGTGCCGATTCCGGCAACGTCGCCGGACGACTGCTTATTGAGCATGCTCCTGAGACAATCACTATGGAAGAGTCCCCTGTGGAAGCCATCCGCAAGAAAAAGGACTCAACCATAATGCGCGGCTTTGACCTTGTTAAGAGCGGGCAGGCAGATGCCATGGTGTCAGCGGGTCACTCCGGGGCGACTATGGCTGCAGCCATACGTAAGCTTGGACGATTGGAAGGGGTTTCCCGCCCTGGTATTGCTAGCCTGTTTCCGACGCGCAAGAGCCCGGTCATGCTGATGGATATCGGGGCCAATGTGGATTGTCGCCCTCAGCATCTTTTCCAGTTCGCGGTTATGGCCTCTTCCTGTTGTGCCCTTTTACAGAATAAGCAAAATCCTCGTGTCGGGCTGCTCAGTATTGGCTCTGAGCCGGGGAAGGGAAATGCCTTGATCAAGGAAACCCATGAGTTGCTCAGGCAGAGCAATCTTAACTTTGTCGGCAACGTGGAAGGTCGCGACGTGTACGGTGGCGACCTTGATGTCGTGGTTTGTGATGGCTTTGTCGGTAATATCTCCCTCAAGATCAGTGAGGGGCTCGCTGAAGCGGCCATGCAGATGCTGAAAGACGAGATTATGAAGTCTTTCCAGGCGAAAATAGGCTATCTTCTTATCCGTAAGGCCTTTACAGCATTTCGTAAACGGGTGGATTATGCCGAATACGGCGGCGCACCTTTATTAGGGATCAACGGGATCGGTATTATCTGTCATGGTTCATCGTCATCGGTAGCTATTTGTAACGCCATCGGTGAGGCTGCCAAGTTGGTGGAGAATAAAGTGAACGATTCCATAGTCCAATCATTGCGCCAGTATGTCACCGCGTAGCTGTTAAGAGGGAAGATTTATGCACCGTGCTGTTGTCCTTGGAACCGGTTCCTGTCTGCCTCGTCGGGTGCTGACAAATGATGATCTCGAACAGATGGTGGATACCTCGGATGAATGGATTACCGCTCGTACCGGTATCCGTACTCGACGTATCGCCGGTGATGGTGAACAAAACTACCAACTGGCATCTCGGGCGGCTGAAAAAGCTTTAGAAGCAGCCGGAGTCAGTGCGGAAGAGATTGATTTGGTCATTGTTGCTACCCTGACCCCTCATATGATGATGCCCTCCTGTGCCTGTTTTGTCCAGGCCGAGATCGGGGCGAAAAATGCCTTTGCCTTTGATCTGAACGCTGCCTGCTCCGGTTTTCTCTACGGGCTTGATATGGCGGGAAAGTATATTGCTGCAAAGCCAGACATGAAAGTCCTGCTGATTGGCTCGGAGACCCTTTCTGCACGGATGAACTGGGAGGATCGCAATACCTGTATCCTGTTTGGTGACGGTGCTGGAGCCTGCGTGCTCACTGGTTCTGAACAACATGGGATTGTGGACTGTAATCTTTATTCCGATGGCAGCCTCTGGAAGCTGCTTTATATGGACAGCCCGGCCAGTCGTAATCCAGATCTTCTCATCGAAGAACGCAACGGTTGTTTTATGCAGATGACCGGACGTGATGTTTTCAAGCATGCTGTTCGGGCCATGGAAAACGCTGTTCTTGATCTGCTCAATCGTCAGCAGATTTCAATCAATGACATTTCTTTGATCATTCCCCATCAGGCAAATATACGAATTCTCAGCAAGTTAACGGAAAGGCTCGGCGCTGATCAGGAAAAGGTATTCATAAACGTTGACAAGTATGGTAATACTTCTGCAGCAAGTATTCCAATAGCTCTTGATGAAGCCAATAGGCAAAAACGCCTTGAACAAGGCGATCTTGTGCTGTTTTGCTCCTTTGGTGGTGGGTTCACTTGGGGTTCCATGCTCATGCAGTGGTAGGCGTGGCGGGGAATAAGACAATAACCTACCATACTCATAGTCAATACCGAAACATGCATAGGTTGCGGAGTCTGTGAATCCAACCGCGCTTTCGGTACAATCATGCTGAAAGCATAAGAGCATAAGAGCATCTATTGGGAAAAATAATAATTTGACACCGCCGCCTTTTTGTATTACTCATTGTAATACAAGGGAGGTTTGAAATGATTACATTAAGATTAGATTCGAAAACAGAGCAAGCTGTTAATGATACAGCTAAAAATCTTGGTTTGACCAAGTCGGAATTAATCAGAAAAAGCATAAGCGAATATCTTAAAAAGCTGAAGCAACCAAGTGCTTGGGAAGTAGGGAAAGACGTATTCGGTAAATACTCAAGCGGACTTGGAAACTTATCATCAGATCGTAAAGAACTGATGAAAAGTAAGATTAAGGCCAAGAGAAGATGAAGAAAATATTGGTTGATTCTGGCCCGATGATAGCTTTATTTGATGCATCAGATAAATATCATCATCAAGCGGTCAATTTTATACAATCCAATACATATCCCTTGGTCACAAGCCTTGCTTCCGTTACCGAAACGTTGCACTTATTAGATTTTAACCGGAATGCCCAAATAGATTTTATCGAGTGGATACGTAAGGGTGCTGTTGAAATACAAAATATTGAAAACAGTGATTTCGGAAGGATCAAAGAGCTGACAGAAAAGTATCGGGATTTGCCAATGGATTTTGCAGATTCATGTTTGGTATATCTTGCTGAAAAACTCAACCTGAATAGTATTGCGACAATAGATCGTGATTTTACGATATATCGTATTAAAGGAAGGAAGAAATTTAAAATTATTCTTTCTTGAAGTTATCAGGATGAACCGCTTTGAAATCATTTGAGCAATTATTATGCTTATAGTTAACACCGAAATATGCATAGGCTGCGGAATTTGTGAAGTCAACTACGGTGGGTATGCAATCTGCTGAAACTATTGTGGCTATCAACCGGGACGAAAAAGTCCCGATTGTTGATCTTGCCACCTATGGACAGGTAGGAGATCTGTTTGAAATCCTGCCGTTGCTAACTCAAAAGATAAAGGAGCAGCATGTCTCTTGATGGAAAAATAGTACTGGTAACCGGTGGCAGCCGGGGAATTGGAAGAGCCATCTGCCTGCATCTAGCTGCTCAAGGCGCAACGATCGGCATTAATTATGTGAGCAACTCCACCGCTGCTGAAGAGGTGTTAACCGAGATAACCGCCCAGGGTGGCAAAGGCTTTATCAGCGGTTTTGACGTTGCTGACAGCAAGGCGGTTCAGCAAGCTGTCAAGGAAATCACTGCCGAGCAGGGGGGGGTGGATATTTTGGTGAACAATGCCGGAATTACCAGAGATGGCCTCATGGCTCGGATGAAAGATGATGATTGGGATGCCGTCCTGAACACCAATCTCAAAGGTGCTTTTACCTGCTCCAAAGCGGTAATGCGTGGAATGATGAAAAAACGCTGGGGTCGGATTATCAATATTACTTCAGTTGTCGGCTTTCTTGGTAATGCCGGTCAGGTGAACTACGCTTCGGCCAAGGCCGGGTTGGTTGGATTGACCAAGTCAATGGCCAGAGAACTGGCTGGACGTCAGATCACGGTTAACTGCGTGGCCCCCGGATACATTGCAACCGATATGACCAGCGAGCTCTCCGAGGATATTCAAGAGAGCGTCAAAGCGCAAATACCCTTGGGCAGTTTGGGCACCCCGGAAGATGTAGCTGGAGCGGTGACCTATCTGGCATCCGCCGAGAGCAGCTACATGACCGGGCAAACCCTGCATGTGAATGGCGGGATGTACATGGGGAATTAACCTGCTGAGTAGGTGTGCTCTTCATGTAACCCAACTTAAGTGTGGAAAACTATCGTTCGGAACGGGTGTTCCCGAACTTTTTTGTTACATATAATCAATTCAGGAGAAAAAGAATGGCAGTTGCAGAGAAAATGATCGACATTATTGAAGAACAGCTGAGTGTTGACAAAGAAAAAATAGTTCCTGGCGCATCCTTTGTTGATGATCTCGGTGCGGATTCTCTCGATCTGGTCGAACTGATCATGGCTATGGAAGAAGAGTTTGAGGTCGAAATTCCTGATGAAGATGCAGAAAAAATTTCAACTGTCCAGGCTGCAATTGATTACGTTGGTAAAATGCAGGCATAAGGGTTGAAGCAGAAGCTCTCCATTGTTTAACCGATTATCACAACGGGGTTATCGGAAAAGCACAGCGAACAGGGATTGCTTTTGCTTGCTCAGTAGAGAGAGTATGGTGTCAGCGTGTAGGCTTAGGCTGGCACTCAGACTATAAGGAATCTTACAGATTATTTCAGCATGGTCAATAATGCACAGCGGCGGGTTGTTGTTACCGGAGTCGGATTAGTTACTCCTTTGGGAACCGGGAATGACAAAACATGGCAGGGACTGATCAATGGGCGGAGTGGTATCGGCCCTATTACTCGTTTTGACGCATCCGCACATACCTCTCAAATTGCCGCCGAGGTTAAGGATTTTGATCCTGACCTCTGGTTTGAAAAAAAACAGGCGAAACATCTCGATCATTTTGTTCAATATGGTATTGCTGCCGCCGACATGGCTGTTAAGGCCAGTGGTTTGGAGATTACCGAGGAAATGGCCGAGCGTATCGGGGTTGTTACCGGATGCGGCATGGGTGGCCTGCCCACTATTGAGGAGTACCACAGCGTCCTCTTGAACAGGGGACCGCGTCGGATTACCCCTTTTTTGGTGCCTCGGATGATTCCGAATATGCCGTCAGGTCATATTTCCATGTATCTCAATGCAAAGGGACCGAACCTTGCCTTGTCTACAGCCTGCGCAGCCGGAACCCATGCAGTGGGTGAAGCCTACCGACATATTTTATTCGGCGATTGTGATGTTGCTGTAACAGGCGGAACGGAATCGGTTATATGTCCTTTGGCGGTTGGCGGCTTTGCATCAATGAAGGCCTTGTCCACTCGCAATGATGATCCAGAGCATGCTTCTCGCCCTTTTGATAAAGATCGAGATGGCTTTGTCATCGCAGAAGGCGCTGGCATGATTATTCTGGAGGAGCTTGAATTCGCCCGCGCCCGTGGAGCTGAAATTTTGGCTGAGATGGTTGGGTACGGTCAATCCAGTGATGCCTATCATATAGCAGCTCCGCCGGAAAATGGAGAAGGCGCGGTTCGCTGCATGAAGATGGCCCTGCGGAACGCAGGCATGAATCCTGATGAGATTGATTACATCAATGCCCACGGCACCTCGACTCCGCTCAATGATCGTTGTGAAACTACCGCAATTAAGCAGGTTTATGGTGAACACGCCTATAAGCTGGCTATCAGCTCAACCAAATCGATGACCGGTCATATGCTTGGTGGGGCCGGAGGCATTGAGGCGGCTTTTACCGCATTGACGTTGCACCATCAATGTATTCCTCCGACGGTCAATCTGGAAAATCCAGATCCGAACTGTGATCTCGACTATGTGCCGAATACAGCCCGTGAGGTTTCGATTCGGGCGGCGATGTCCAACTCCTTTGGCTTTGGTGGCACGAATGGAGTCATCATTATGAAACGGTTTGAAGGCTGAACATCGGCCTCGGAGAAAAAACATGAAAATTGCAGTAGGCAGTGACCACGGGGGCTTTGAGCTGAAGAAGCTGATCGTTCAGTTTCTGGGAGAACTCGGTCAAGAGGTTGATTCTGTGGGCTGTCACTCTTTGGAGTCTGTTGATTACCCAGATTTTGCTGAGAAGGTTTGCACGGCTGTACGAACAGGAGCCTGTGACTGCGGGATTCTGATCTGCGGAACCGGTATAGGCATGTCCATTGCCGCCAATCGGCATAAGGAAATTCGGGCTGCACTCTGTCATGAAGCCTTTACCGCTCGCATGAGCCGGGAGCATAATAATGCGAATGTGCTTTGCCTCGGCGAGCGGGTGATCGGTTCGGAAGTCGCTCTGGACATTGTCAGAACCTGGGTGGAAACAGCATTTGCTGGCGGTCGGCATCAAAAAAGATTGGATATGTTCAGTTAACTGTTCGGTTAACGAAAAAGGCCGCTGTTTGTTGGCCTGCTGTTTTTCCTGACGACAATTTTTCGGCAGTCCCTGACGGTGCTGCCGTTTTTTTCTTTTACAATCAACGATAAAATATTTTAGGCGGAAGGTATGGCAACGCTCAAAGAGACAGACCCGGATATCTATAGGCAAATTCAATATGAACTTGAGCGTCAGGCCAATCAGCTGGAACTGATCGCTTCGGAGAATATTGTTTCCCCGGCTGTGCTGGAGGCTCAAGGCTCCATTTTTACCAATAAATATGCAGAAGGGTATCCGAATAGGCGATATTACGGCGGTTGCGACCATGCCGATGTGGTGGAAACCTTAGCCTGTGAGCGTGCCAAAGAGCTGTTTAACGCCGAATATGCCAATGTGCAACCGCATTCCGGCAGCCAATCTAACATGGCCGTTTATTTTGCCACGCTGAAACCGGGGGATAAAGTACTGGGCATGGATTTGGCCCACGGCGGGCATCTGACCCACGGAGCCACAGTTTCTTTTTCCGGCAAGCTGTTCAATTTCGTTTCCTACGGCGTTAAGCGGGATACAGAAACCATTGATATGGCCGAAGTGGAACGGATTGCCTTTGAGAATCGTCCCAAGATGATTGTAGCCGGAGCAAGTGCCTATCCCCGTGTTATTGATTTCGAAGGATTTCGCCGTATAGCTGATCAGATCGGGGCGCTGTTCATGGTGGATATGGCCCATATTGCCGGTTTAGTAGCTGCGGGTGTGCACCCATCACCGGTACCCTATGCTGATTTTGTCACCACCACGACCCATAAGACCCTGCGTGGCCCGAGAGGCGGTTTGATTCTGGCCAAGGAAAAGTTTGCCAAAGCCTTGGACTCTAATATTTTTCCAGGAATTCAAGGCGGCCCGCTTGTCCATGTGGTTGCTGCTAAGGCCGTCAGCTTTAAGGAAGCTATGACCGAGGAGTATTGCCAATATCAGAAACAGGTTGTGGTTAATGCATCTGCGCTGGCGACTCGCTTGACTGAGCATGGCTTCCGGATCGTATCCGGCGGAACAGATAACCATCTCCTTCTTATTGATCTGAGCAGCAAAAATCTTACCGGTAAAGATGCTGAGAAGCGTCTCGAAGCAGCAGGGTTGACAGTGAATAAAAATGCCATTCCCTTTGATACCCAATCACGTTTCGTGACCAGCGGTATCCGTATCGGTACCCCGGCTGTCACGACCAGAGGACTGAAGGAACCAGAGATGGTTATGATCGGCGACTGGATCAATCGGGTTCTTACCTCAGGTGAGGAAGAGGCTGCTCAGGTTCGCCAGGAAGTACGGCAACTTTGTGAGACGGTTCCTCTGTACCCGGAGATTGAACGGGATGATTCGCTCTAAGAGGGTGGTTACGCTGGGCTCGCTTTTTTCCTCCATCTCTTCTCTGTACCCTCTGTACTAGCTATGAAATGCCCCTACTGCGGTCAACTGGACAACCGGGTTATTGATTCTCGCCTGAATAAGGAGAAAATTATCACTCGGCGGAGGCGTCATTGCGATGCCTGTGATCAGCGTTTTACCACCTACGAGCGTATTGAAATGATGCTGCCCATGCTGGTGAAAAAGGATGGGCGTCGAGAAGCATGGGATAGAGGCAAGATGATTCTTGGTTTGGAGAAGGCCTGCGAGAAACGCCCAGTCGGTTTGGAGGATATCGACCATTTTGTGGACGGAATTGAGCGTCGGCTGCAAGATGCGGGCGGCAAAGAGATTGCGACCTCTCAATTAGGCGAGTGGGTCATGGAAACACTTCCGCAGCTGGATGAAGTTGCCTATGTTCGTTTCGCTTCAGTCTATCGGCAGTTCAAAGACGTGAATGAGTTTATGGATGAGCTCAAATATTTTTTGGGAAAGCAGCATTAAACCAGCCATATTTTTTTGAAGCTATGATCCTATGAGGCCTGATACCGAATATATGCGCCTTGCCATCAAGGAGGCGGAAAAGGGATTAGGGAGAACATCACCTAATCCCTGCGTTGGCGCTGTCATCGTGAGAGATGACCAGATCATAGGGCAGGGATATCATCGTCAGGCCGGAACCCCGCATGCAGAGATCAATGCCATTACTGCTGCTGGTAGAGGTAAGAGTTGTGCTGGAGCGACCATCTATGTCACTCTGGAACCCTGCAATCATACCGGAAGAACCCCCCCCTGTACCCAGGCCATCCTTACTGCCAGATTCAGCCGAGTGGTTATCGGCATGGCTGATCCCAACCCTGTTGCCTCCGGCGGTGCTGATTTTCTTCGATCGCACGGGATTGAGGTCAGATTGGGTGTCCTTGAACAGGAATGCCGACAGCTAAACTATCCCTTTCTCAAGCATTCTGTCACAGGTCTTCCTTGGGTTGTGATGAAGGCGGGCGTAAGCTTGGACGGCAAGATCAGCCGTAGACAGGGAAAAGGTGGAGTCGTAACTGGCCCTGCCTCGAAGCAACGAGTTCATGCGTTACGGAATCAGCTGGATGCCATTCTTATCGGGAGCGGTACGGCCCGTATTGATGATCCTTCTTTGACGACTCGGTTAGAGCAGAAAGATGGCCGTGATCCTCTCCGGGTGATTTTGGATAGCCAACTCAGGCTCTCTCCTGATGCTCACATGCTTGCTCAGCAATCATCGGCAGCAACGTGGATATTCTGTGATCAGCAGGCTTCGCGGCAAAGACAGAAAGATCTGGAACAGGCCGGGGCAAGTATCCATAGGGTAGAGAGAGAGCAGGATGGCGGGCTTGACCTTGCGCAGATTTTGCACCAATTAGGGAAGGCCAATATTACCTCTGTTTTGGTGGAAGGTGGCGCTGCTGTCCACGGTTCTTTTCTCAAGAAGAAATTAGTGGACCAGATGTATCTCTTCACAGCACCGTATTTCATCGGCGAGCGGGGAACATCGCTTCTCAGTGGCTACAGCATCGGTGCAGAAGAAACGCCGCTTTCCTTGCACGAGCAAACGACAGAAACCCTGGGGCGAGATATATTGATTCGGGGCTTACTGTACTGATTTATTCTCCTGTGTTAAGCGTTTAAGCAGTGCTTTCAACTGCGGCCACATTCGGGCCAATTCTTCTTTACTGCTGAAATCCATGTTCAATGTTACTTGCTCCTCTTCAAAAGAGAGGCTGTGCTCAAGCCCTATCCCAGCAGGTAATTGGAGCTGACCGCTGAATTTTCTGAAGGCTTCTTCCGCCTCTGTAAGTCTTGGCTGACATTCTCTATCAAGCCAGCGTAAAAGAGAGCTTGTTCTTTGCGGACCATTCAGCTGTTTGTCTTTTTCCCTGTCCTGCCAGCGACCAAGCAACACCTCAACTGAAACCTTCTCCCGTTGCGTCAGTTGAAAAAAACGCTCTATTAACTTTTGTTGTTTTGATCCCCCCAGCTGATAGTTATCGATAACTTCAGTGAGTTGTTTTTGATCATCCGGTAAAAAACGAGCAAGTTTTTTTCCTGATCGTTGCGAAATGATGCCTCTATGCAAGCCCAGCTGGACAGCAGGCTCCAAGTCAAGCAGGGAAATAAGCTCTCCAGGTATATGAGGCTTTGCCTTAAGGCCGAGCATGGGAAGCAAGGAAAGTACTTCTTGCTCCTTAAGTGCCAATCTCGCTTTCTGAAAAAAGATTGCCTGCTCAATAACTGTCAAGCTTCCACTCAGCAGCTGATGCTGTAATAAGGTCGTAAACAGATGAAGTTGGTTTTCCAGCTTTTCTTCGCTCAAAGAGATGATAAGAGCTGTGAGGTTACACCTGTTTCTATCTCGTTTATATTTCTGATAGTTATCGGTCTGAAGAAAGGCCTCTATACGCCTTCTCCCTGAGAGTATAATACATGTTCGGTCCTGCTTTTGTAATAAAAGCGGCGGATGGAGTATCCCAAAGTTACTTATACTTTGCAGTAAGCCTTTTTCGGGGTCTTGAGGAAATGGATTAAGGGCGTATTTTCTGTCAGCCAGATTAATATCCTGTAACCTAACCTGACTATAGCAGGGCGTTGCGTTCTTCACTTTTGCCTGTTAAGTAGAAAAAATAAAAATGTGGGAGAGGGAAGGGGAAAGGAAAAAATAAATCGAGACGTCACAATGAAGGACGCCTCGATTCATCATCGGTTAAACTGATCAACCGAAAAAACAACCTTATCCGTTGATCTTGTTTCGAAGAATACCAGAGGGTTTAAAAGTAATTACCCGCCTTGCATCAAGGATCAACTCGTCGCCTGTTTGGGGGTTACGTCCTCTTCTCGGACGCTTATCCTTAACATTAAACTTGCCGAATCCGCTCAGAAGAAGATCTTCTCCAGTGATTAGCGACTCTTTAACAAGAGCTATAAACGTTTCTACGGAGTCTGTTGCCTGGGCTTTCGTCAATCCAGGATGCTGCTGATAAACCTCTTGAACGAGGTTTGCTTTTGTCAGTGTCATTGTACACCACCTCTATATTATCAATTGAGTGCTTCTCTAGACTTTTCAAGTCTATTATATGATACGAAATCTGACAGGCATGTCAATCATAATCGAGTTGTAACGGGGAGCTATACGCATTATTTTTAAGCAACCTTTTTTTCTCGTCAATGGCTAGATGGCATCGGCCATTGTAAAAATAGGAAGATACATGGCAACAACTAAGCCGCCGATCATTCCACCCAAAAAAACCATCATAAAGGGTTCTATCATGGCGGTCAGGTTTTCTACTGCCTGATCAACCTCTTCATCATAAAAATCAGCAATTTTCTCAAGCATTGCATCAAGGGCACCAACCGACTCGCCAACATTGATCATCTGAACAACCATATTAGGGAAGACACCGGATTCCTCCAGCGGTTCAGCAATAGGACGACCTTCTGCGATGGAATCCGCCACATGAAAGACTGCCTGCTCAATGACCTTGTTCCCTGCTGTTTTCGCCACGACCTGCAAAGCGTCAAGGATGGGAACACCGCTCTCCAACATAGTACTGAGGGTTCGGGTAAACTTGGCCACAGCCACTTTACGGATGAGTACACCTGCGACCGGAGCATGGAGGAGCAGACCATCAATTTTTAATTTACCCTTTTCGGTGGCATAGAATTTTTTAAAGATAAAAATCGCAACAAAAACGGCCATAATAATATAGATAAAATTGGCTTTGGCAAATTCACTCATATCAACAACAATCTGGGTCGGTGTCGGCAAGGCTCCGCCCATACTGTCAAACATTTCCTGAAAAACTGGGATAACGAAAATCAGGATAACTGAAAGGATAAGAATGGAAATGAAGAGACAGATTGTTGGATAGGTCATGGCACCCTTGATTTTTTTCTGTAAGGCCATGGACTTTTCCTTAAACTCTGCCAGCCGTCCCAGAATAGTGTCAAGGATGCCGCCCACCTCGCCAGCCTCAATCATATTTGCAAAAAGGGGGTCAAAAACTTTTGGATGCTTACGCATGCCGTCCGCAAGGGTTGTACCCGTTTCTACGTCGTTGACAATTTCAAGGAGAGCACGTTTAAAGGTCGGATTTTCCTGCTGTTTGGAGAGGATTTGCAGGCTCTGCACCAAGGGCAGCCCGGCATCAATCATAGTAGAGAGTTGCCGAGTAAAAACAACGATGTCCTTGCCGGTAACTTTTGGTTGCAAGAACGCGACATTCGCAAACATATCCGCAGGCTTTTCCTTAATCTTCGGATTTTGGATACGTAAACGTTTGAGCTGAGCAAGAACAGCGGCTTCATTGCCCACTTCAATCTCACCCTTAATTGTGTTGCCCAGGGTGTTTTTTCCCTTCCAGACGTAGATAGGCATAGTTCAAACTCCAGAATTTTTTAAGTGAATGCAGGGTAGATCGGATAAACTGTTGACAGTTCCGTTGATAGCCTTTATAAGGTAATGTTTTTGGACTAAAATTGAACAGTACATTGGTATTCTCATTGTATGTAAGTTTTTTTTCTGATTCAAGAGAAATATTATATTTTTTCAGGAGGTTCGCAAAATGCAGACCAGCAACGCCGTAAATTATAGCGATGGTCCCTTTCAGCCGATTATAGAGAAATGCGAGGGCTGTGATCGTATCGTTGAAGAAAACAGCAGTCAGTATTGTAAAACCTATGTTGATCCGACCGCAAAATGGCGCTTGGGTATATGTAATTTCGCTACCCATGCGAAACCAGAGATAGAGGTGGTCACAGTACGAGTTAACCCGTTGAAGGCTGCAAAACGGGCGAGTTCCAAACGCAGAGGCTAATAAAGATACTCTCTTTATTGTGCATCTCGGTTTGTGCATCTCGGTTTTACTCCCCCGCCCTTTTTTTGGGGGGTGGGGGAGGTCATTCTTACTTTCTTCCCACTCCCACGTAGCTGAAGCCCAATTTTTTCAGGCTTGCCGGATCATACACATTACGTAGATCTATAAAGATCGGCGTCTTCATACTTGCCTTCAACCTCTCGAAATCCAAGGCCCTGTACTGATTCCATTCTGTCATCAGGATAACTGCGTCTGCTCCTTTGCAGGCTTCATAGGCATCATTCGCATATTCAACACCTTCTGGAAGATATTTTTTTGCCTCCTCCATTCCCTTCGGATCATGAGCTCTCACCGCTGCTCCTTTTTCCAGTAGGGCGGGAAGGATAGTCAAGGCCGGTGCATCCCGCATATCGTCGGTTTCCGGTTTAAAGGTAAGGCCGAGTACAGCAAGTGTTTTTCCAGCTTCTGAACCACCGAGGGCATCTCTGATTTTCTTGACCATTCGTGCCTTTTGCGCCGCATTGACCTCCACAGCCGCTTCGACGATACGTAGGCTTTCACCATATTCCTGAACTAGGCGCATCAGGGCCAGGGTGTCCTTGGGAAAGCAGGAACCGCCATAACCGGGTCCGGGATGAAGGAACTTGCTGCCGATTCTGCCGTCCATGCCGATTCCCTTGGCAAGATCTGTGACATTTGCACCTACTGCCTCGCAGACAGCAGCTATTTCGTTGATGAAGCTTATCTTGACGGCAAGAAAAGCGTTGGCAGCATATTTTGTCAGTTCTGCCGTTTCAATGGTGGTGCTGACGATAGGCGTATCACGCAGGTACAGTGGCTGATATATCTCCCGTAATACCTGCTCTGAACGTTCCGACTCAATCCCGATCACGACTCTGTCTGGACGCATAAAATCAGCAATGGCTGCACCCTCTCGGAGGAATTCAGGATTTGAGGCCACATCAAAATCCGCTGCTGGATTGGTCTCTCTGATGATCCTGGCTACCTGACGGGCAGTTCCGACGGGTACAGTGCTCTTGTCCACAATAACGGTATAGCCTTCGAGGTACTCAGCTACTTCCTTGGCTGCTGCGTAGATATAGGTCAAGTCCGCGTATCCGTCACCTCTTCGTGAGGTCGGCGTTCCTACAGCGATGAAGATCGCTTCTGCATCAGGGACAGCTTCCGCTAAATCCGTGGTAAAGCGGAGGCGTCCTTCCGCAGTATTTTTTGCCACCAGAGTGTCCAGGCCGGGTTCATAGATCGGGATATTGCCCTCTTTGAGGGTTTTGATCTTTTCCTCAAGTTTGTCTACACAGGTAACGTGATGGCCGAATTCGGCAAAACAGGTTCCGGTTACTAAGCCGACATAACCTGTCCCAATCATTGCTATCTTCATTCTCTTTCCTTTTTTTGGGTAAACTAAATATACCGTGAGAGCCGAAAATGTCTCACCGAAAAAGTTTCATAATGGGCTTCCCTTCCTTTCTGGAAAGAAGGGAAAACGAGGGACTGTTTATTGCAAAGGCCTTTCGCCGAAGATTGCCGTGCCAACCCGGATCAAGGTCGCTCCCTCTTCAATGGCGACCTTGAAGTCGCCTGACATGCCCATAGAAAGCTCAACAGCCTTATTATCATAAAAACAGTTCTCGCCTGCAAGTTCCACAGATAATTTTTTCAAGGCCTGAAACCAAGGGCGGCTCGCTTCAGCCTTACGCCCGTAGGGAGGCATGGTCATCAATCCGCGCAGCCTCAGGTTTGTCAGAGGCTGCATGGCTCGCAGGAGATCGCTTGCCTCTTCAGGGGGTACCCCTGATTTTTGCGGTTCCCTCCCCACATTCACCTGCACCAAGACATCAAGCTTTTTTTGTAATACGCCTGCATGGTGATCCAGCGCACGAGCAATTTTTAATCGATCAATCGTCTCTATCATCTGAAACAGTTGAGCAGCCATTTTTGCTTTATTACTTTGCACATGCCCGATAAAATGCCAGCGCAGGGAAGGGGGCAACAGGTTGATTTTTGCCTCGGCATCCTGAAGGTAATTTTCCCCGAAATGAATTTGCTCGCATTGATGGGCTTCAGCAATCATCTCGGCAGGCATACGTTTGGAGACAGCAACGAGCTT
>JBATKL010000228.1:0-1588 GCA_049669385.1 Candidatus Electrothrix sp.
CTCTTAACAATCTCCCTGAAATGCCAGAGTTCGGCGGAAACGAACTATAATGAGGAACCTGTGAATGTGGAAGAGGTCTGACCTTGACCCTGAAGAGAGGCGAGGGGTACTCCTCATATTCCACAATCGCACATATCATTTCGCGAACAATAAACAGGGGGAGGGTGTAAAAGAGATTGTGTAAATGGCCATTTCAGGGGTACACCGAGACCCCACCTTCCAAAGGAGTGTACATGGCCATTGATAAAGATCTGCTCGACCGTCTGCTTGTTGATTTCAAATATACTAACCCTGAAGATCTGATTGGGGAGACTGGGCTGCTTAAGCAACTCACCAAAGGGCTGCTGGAACGGGCACTTCAAGCGGAGTTAACTGACCATTTAGGGTATGAAAAGCATGCCCCTGTCACGACCAAGGGTGGCAATGCCCGTAATGGGACATCGAAAAAAACGCTCAAGGGCGAATTCGGCAAAATGCCGATTGATGTTCCACGCGACCGGGACAGCAGCTTTGAACCTCTCATCATCACCAAAGGTCAGACCCGCTTTTCTGGGTTTGACGATAAGATTATTTCCCTCTATGCCCGCGGGATGACCACCCGGGAGATCCAGGGGCATTTGGAGGAAATCTATGGCGTCGATGTTTCTCCCAGTCTGATTTCCGGCGTCACCGATGCCGTCGCGGACGAGGTCAAAACCTGGCAGAATCGCCCGTTAGACGCGGTCTATCCCATCGTGTATATGGATGCTGTTCGGATTAAAGTGCGCGACAACGGCCACGTCATCAACAAGGCGGTTTATCTGGCTCTAGGCGTCAACATGGACGGGATCAAGGAGGTTCTAGGCATGTGGGTGGCCGAGAACGAAGGAGCCAAGTTCTGGTTGCAGGTTGTGACCGAGCTGCAGAACCGTGGAGTTCAGGATATCTTTATCGCCTGCGTGGATGGCCTCAAGGGCTTCCCTGAAGCGATCGAGACGGTATATCCTCTGACGCAGGTTCAACTCTGTATCGTCCACATGGTGCGAAATTCTCTCAAGTTCGTTTCATGGAAGCAGCGCAAAGAGGTGGCCACAGATCTCAAGACGATTTATCAGGCAGCAACCGCTGAGCAGGCCGAAATGCACTTGGCTGAATTTGAGGAAAAATGGGACAAGACCCACCTCGCGATCAGTCAGTGCTGGCGACGCAATTGGGAGCAAATCATCCCGTTTTTTGCCTATCCAGCAGAGATCCGCAAAGCCATCTATACGACCAATGCTATCGAATCGCTGAATATGTCGTTGCGCAAGGTGACTAAGAACCGGGGGTCCTTTCCCAACGACGCGGCTATGTTCAAATTGCTCTATTTGGCGTTGAATAATATTGCCAAGAAGTGGACCCTGCCGATCCGAGATTGGAGAGCGGCGCTCAACCGATTTACCATAATGTTTGAAGGAAGAATGCCCAATTATTGACAGCTAAAATCTAGGCCGTTTACACAAACTGATTTACAGGCCCCCAAAGCATCATCTCCTTGTTAATATCAGGTTGTTTGGCGACAATCTATTTTACTACAGTTGATGATGATTTTACTTAATCAATTCAGCAT
>JBATKL010000229.1:0-1754 GCA_049669385.1 Candidatus Electrothrix sp.
ACCATCGGACTGCTATTGATATTCATCCAGGCGCAGATATCGGCGAGTCCTTTTTTATTGATCACGGTGCTGGCGTGGTGGTGGGAGCAACCTGTATTATCGGCGACCGAGTGCGTTTGTATCAGGGAGTTACCCTTGGCGCTCTTTCTCTTCCCAAGGGAGCAGGGAAAAAATTGAGGGATATCAAACGACATCCGACCATTGAAGATGACGTGATTATCTATGCCAATGCCACTCTTCTTGGTGGAGATACGGTGGTCGGGGCCCGGTCCATAGTGGGGGGGAATGTTTGGTTGACCAAGAGTATTGGCCCGGATACCAAGGTGCTGCTGAAGCAGCCGGAATTGGTGTATATCGGAAAAAATGAAAAAGAGGAAGAACACCATTGAAAACGTTTTACAGCACAGCGCAAGAAAGAAAGGGAGCTGAGATCTATCGGCATATTGTCACAGTATTATTACTTGTTTTTTTCGTGTTCATTCTGGGACGCGATTGCTCGGCAATGGTTGGCATTTCTTTTGGACAGGACGAGATCTCCTGGAAAGAGTATAACGAAGGGCTGGCCCAGGCCAAGAGAGAGGGTAAACCTGCCATTATTGTTTTTTATTCTGAATCCTGCTCCGCGTGTAAGCGCTATAAAGGAATTTTGCAGGACAAGAGGGTTATTGATGCCTCAGCGTCTTTTGTCATGATTCGCGTGAATACACGCCAGCAGCCAGAAATCAGTGAGAAATATCTGTTTGACGGCAGGTATGTGCCGAGAACCTTTGCTGTCTCTCCTGACGGCAAAATCATGCACCATCTGTATCCTTCCAAAAAATATAAATACTTTGTCGAGCTTGAGCCAAAGAAGCTGCTGAGTTTGATGCAGAAGGCGCAGGCTGAGATTAAACCTAAACTGAAACGTTAGGTAAACGTTAACCCCCCGGTTTTCCTTTATGAGTCAACAGAAAGAGCTGTTCCCTGCTCCCCCGAAAAAGAAAGAAGTCTACCTGATTGATGGCAGCGCCTATATTTATCGGGCCTACCATGCTATTAAACCGTTGAGCAATAACAGCGGGCTGCCCACCCATGCTGTCTATGGTTTTACCACGATTCTGCGTCGACTCCTGCGGGAAAAACAGCCGGAATATCTTGCAGTAGCCTTTGACACCAAGGGACCGGTTTTTCGTCATGCAATTTCTGCTGATTATAAGGCCAATCGTCCGCCCATGCCCGAGGATCTGGTTCCCCAAATCCCCTATATCCACAAAATCGTTGCAGCCTATAATTTACTGAGCATGGCTGCGGATGATTTGGAGGCCGATGACCTGATCGCCTCGGCTGCTCGTTTACTGGTCGAGCAGGGCTGCAAGGTGGTGATTGTCTCAGGGGATAAGGATCTCTTGCAACTGGTCTCCGAAGACATCACCATGTGGGATCCCATGAATGATCGGCTCATGGACGTGGCTGCGGTGGAGGAAAAATACGGGCTCAGCCCGGTTCAACTCCTGGATTATCTCTCGCTCACCGGCGATTCGTCAGATAATATCAGCGGTGTTCCAGGGGTCGGGCCGAAGACCGCGCAGAAGCTGCTTGCGGAATACAAGACCTTGGAAGGGCTGTATGAGCAGGTTGACAGCTTGAGAAAATCCAAGATGAAGGAGCGACTCATCGCCCATAAGGAGGACGCCTTCCTTTCTCGCGATCTGGTTCGCCTCCAGGATAAGGCCGAGGTTGAGGCGGATGTACAGGCCTACTTGGTGCGCGAATCC
>JBATKL010000230.1:0-13921 GCA_049669385.1 Candidatus Electrothrix sp.
TAACCGTTATGGTTAACTGTTCGCTCACAGGATCGTAGTCGTCAACCTGTAAGGAAAAAATCTCTATCGGCTTGGCTTCCTTCTTGATCATAATCCCTTGACGGGCATAATGATACAGGGGCTTGCCCTTATGCTTTGCAGCCGAGTACGGTGGAGGTGCCTGCATTAGCGGCCCGACAAACTCCTTCGTTACGCCCGTAATTTCTTCAACAGACAACAAAGGCACCGGCCTGACTGATGTAACCTCACCTTCAGGATCCTGCGTCTCGGTTTCCTTGCCCAGCTGCAGCACAGCCTGATAGGTCTTCCGCCCGATCATAAAGGCATCAATTTCGCGAGTGGCAGGTCGTCCCACGCAAATAATCAGCAAGCCGCTGGCAAAGGGGTCCAAGGTACCTGCATGCCCGACCTTCTTTATTCCCAGCAGCCAGCGTATTTTTTTGACCACGGCAAAAGAACTCTGGCCCACAGGCTTGTCAACAAGCAAAACTCCTGTGACAGGCTCCTGCACATTGAGGGTGACAGCAGCGACAGCAGATACTTTTTCCGTCATACCTGATTGTTCTCTTGCTGCCGGAGAGCCTGCTCAAGCGCCGGAATCAGCATGGCACAAACCTCATCCATAGTTTTCCCCTGGACCCGGCAACCGGCTGCATTCCGATGCCCGCCTCCAGAAAATTGAGTAGCCACCTTGGCAACATCACAATTTCCCTTGGCTCGCAGGCTGATCGTAATCTGATCTGTGCCCGACTCCCCCTCTTTCAAGAAGACAGCAACCCTGACCTCTTTGACGGAGCGGGGAAAATTAATCAGGCCCTCAGCATCTTCAGAGCTTGTTCCGGTCTGCTCCAGCATCTCCCGAGTCAGCCGGATCACTGCGACCTGATTGTCCAGAAAAGTTTGTAAGGTGGCAAGGACAATCTGTGTCAGTTGCAGACTGCCAAAGGAGGTATTATCAAAAAGCTTCTGACAAACAGAGGCAGGAGTCACGCCCCGATCAATCAGTTTACCGGCAACGGCAAAGGTGTGTTCAGTGGTTGAATCGTAACGAAAAGACCCGGTATCCGTAACAATGGCAGTGTAGAGGCATTCTGCCGCCTCTCTGGACAGCTGATCTGCAACGCCCAGTTCTTCAGCCAAATCATAGATCATCTCACCGGTGGATGAACGATGCGGCTCCACCCAATGCAGATCCCCAAAGCCTTTATTGCCCTGATGATGATCAATCACCAAAAAAGGATGAATATTATTCAGCTCCCCCCCCTGGTCACCTAACCGTCCCAAATCACCGCAGTCCAAAGCAATGCCCATAATATCATCTCCGCATTTGTCAGCAAAGGCGGCAACGCGAGCAAAATCGGTTTCAATGGGGACATGGGGAGTCAGGAAACTATACACGTCAGCAACAGGCTGCTCAAGATAGCAGAGCACCTCTTTACCCATCATCGTTAAGATATGGGCCAAGCCAAACGTAGACCCTAGGGCATCGCCATCCGGTCCGACATGGGTGGCAAGAACAAAATTGTTAACAGATGCAATAACCTGACCAGCTGCTCTCTTACTCACGTTACTCCTTTTTTTCTTTTTCCTGATCAATCTGCACAAAAAGTTGATCAAGCCGTTCGATTTCTTTATGCTTATTGTCGAAAAGAAACACTAATTCCGGAGTATGACGCAGGTCCATTGTTTTAGCGATATGAGAACGAAAAAAACCTCGCGCTCTCTCCATTCCCTTTTGGGCTGCCGAAGCAGAGTTGCCTTCAAGAAGCGAGTAGTATATCTTGGCTCGCTTCAAATCAGGTGTCATCTGCACCTTTGAGACACACACCCCACTTAGCCTGGAATCACGAACTGTCTGCTGTAACAGGATAGAGAGTTCCTGATGAATTGCCTCAGCAACTCTCTCGGGGCGCGAACTTTTCGGTCGTCCCAGCCCGGGTAGGTTAAAATCAAATTCCATGAGTTCCGCCTTAAAATCTTTCCCGGCCCGTTGCCAGATTACAGAGTTGCCTGGACCTCATCCATGAGAAAGGCCTCAAGGGTATCGCCGATTTTGATGTCGTTATAATTTTCCACGCCGATTCCGCACTCGTAGCCGGTGGCCACTTCCTTGACATCGTCTTTAAAACGCCTGAGCGAATCAATGACTCCGGTGAATATGACGACTGAATCACGCAGAACTCGAATCCCTGCGTTGCGTTCAATCTTGCCGTCGATAATAAAACAACCGGCAATGGTTCCAATCTTGGGTACGGAGAAGGTATCTCTGACCTCGGCGGTTCCAATGACGCGTTCGACATATTCCGGTTCCAGCATGCCCACCATAGCCTTTTCAATATCTTCCAAGGCATGGTAAATAACATCATAAGTGCGAATATCAACATGCTCCTGCTCGGCAAGTTCCTTGACCTTAACAGCAGGACGAACATTAAAGCCGATGATAATCGCCTCAGAGGCTGAAGCAAGATGAATGTCATTCTCTGTCACAGCACCGGTTCCCTCATGGAGCACCCGCACCCGGATAACATCAGTAGATAATTTTGCCGCAGCCTGTCCAAAGGCCTGCAGCGTTCCCTGAACATCGGAACGAAGAATAACGCGCAACTCCTTCATCTCCTGCTCAGCCATCTTTTCAAACAGATTATCCAGTGAAACCTTGGATACAGAGGCTAAATCGGATTCACGAACCTTGAGCTGGCGAGCATCGGAAACGGCTTTTGCCATTTTCTCATCTGTGACAACGAGAAATTCGTCACCGGCCTGCGGCACACCGGATAACCCCTGGACCTCAACAGGCAGTGAAGGACCTGCCTCGTCAACCAGTTCACCGCGATCATTAATCAGGGAGCGGACCTTGCCGCTGTATTGCCCGGCAATAAAATATTCACCGGTACGCAAGGTTCCCTCCTGCACCAAGACTGTTGCAACAGAGCCTCTGCCCTTATGCAATTGCGCCTCAATGACAGTCCCCTTGGCCTTTCTATTTGGGTCGGCTGTTAATTCAAGGACTTCCGCCTGTAACTGAATACTCTCCAGTAACTCCTCAATACCAATACCTTGTTTAGCTGAGGTCTCGCAGAAGATCGTATCCCCGCCCCAGTCCTCAGGAATCAGGCCAAAATCACCCAACTCACGAATAACACGAGCGGGATCGGCATTTTCCTTATCAATCTTATTAATTGCCACAACAATGGGCACCTCAGCCGCCTTGGCATGGGCAATAGCTTCCTTGGTCTGATTCATGACACCGTCGTCAGCAGCAACAACGAGCACCACGATATCCGTAACCTTGGCACCACGGGAGCGCATTTCCGTAAAAGCAGCATGACCGGGTGTATCAACAAAGGTAATATCTCCAGACGGGGCTTGTACATGATAGGCACCGATGTGCTGGGTAATACCGCCAGCTTCTCCCTCGGCAACATCTGTTCTCCGGATGGCATCCAAAATAGAGGTCTTCCCGTGATCAACATGGCCCATAACAGTGACGACAGGAAAACGAGGTTGCATCTCTCCACCTTTTTCCTCTTGCTGCAGAGCCTCAATCCCGAGCTCTTCAGTCATACCCTGCTCAACCTCATAGCCGAAATCAGCCGCTACCAAGGTTGCCGTATCCAAATCAAGGGCCTGATTCAGGGTGGCCATCACGCCGAGGCCCATCAGCTTCGCAATGACCTCATTGGCCTTAATCCCCATCCGTTTCGCGAGGTCACCGACATTGATCGTGTCAAAGACTTTGATCCGTCTTTTAATAGCCTTACTCTCTGTCACCGGCGTGGAAGAAACCTTACTTTTACGGCGTTTGTCTTTTTTTCTCCGTCCCCGGTACGACTGACTATACTCGCCGCCACCGCCTGAAAAATCGACCCGCTGACGGCCCTTTCGGGCTGTCTTGCCGGGCTTCTTGGCTCTATTGTCCGGGGTTGCCTCTATTGCGACAACGCGCTTGGTTTTCTTGCGATCCTTTCCTCGCCCAGCAGCTGGCGTAGCAGCAGTCTGGGCTTGGGGAGCGGCAGCGGCAGCGGCTGGCCCGCCCTTTTTCGCTCCTCTTGGCGGTCGAGCAGTACGACGCGGTGCTGGCTTCTCGGTATCTTTGAGATTCAGCTCTACCCGGCCAACGATCTTTGCAAGTCCTTTGGCGCGTTTCGGCTCCTGTTTAACCGGAGCCTGATTCCCGACATTCGCCTCACTGCTTCCCTGTGCTGCTGCTGTTTCTGGAACAGCCGTCTTTTTTTCTTCCATATCGCCTTCCGCAGCAGCTCCCACTGCCTTGTTCACCGGTTGCTGTTGAGCAGACCCCTCCGCTTCCGTTGCAGCCGGTTGCGATACCGTACCTGCTGTCGCAGACACCTCATCTTTCAATGCTGCTCTCACCTTATCTTTCCCGTCCTGCTCTTTTGCTTCAGCTTTCTGGGCGATCTCATCTTTCAACGCTTTTGAACGACGTCGGACCACTGTTGCATTTTTCTTTTTTTGTACCACAGCTGTTTGTTTTTTCATCCCTATCGGCTTTTCGGTGACTTCAGCAGTTGCCTTGCCCAACACTTTACGGCGAATATCGGCAGCCATATCGTCGTCAACCGTAGAACTGAGGCTCTTGACAGGATATCCCATATCTATCAATTTATCTGCCAGCTCTTTGCTTTTGAGACCGGCTTCCTTTGCCAGTTCGTAAATGCGGACTCTGCTCATCAAGTACTCCCGTAACCTTTTCTCTTGGTATTGCGTTAACTCAAGTTCTAAGTTACACGTTAAGTTATCCATGAAGGCGAAATGCTCGCCTCAGCATTTTCTTCTTCTTTGCCAGCCGATTTCTGCACTGCTCATCTTTGCAGCTGTACACCCCTCGACCAGACATTCTGCCGTCCAAATCCTCCTGCAAGGCGCCCTCACACCATACCAAGCGAACAAGCTCACTTCTTTCGGCCTTCCGTCCGCATCCTTTACAGGTGCGAATCGGGATATGCCCTTTCTTCACTTCGTTCTTACAACCTCAGGGCAGCCTGTTACCGTCTACAGTGTCGTGCGGGGACGACTCTGACTCATACGAAGATGACTCATGCGGAGGCAAAAGCTCCTGCTCCTGGCTAGGCTCCTCTGGAACATTTCCGGTCATATCTTCCGGTTCAACAGTATTTCCAGGCATTGCATCATCTTCGTCATCATTCACAGTCTGCTGAGGCGCAGACTCGTCATCAGTGATCCTGTTGCCTAATTCGTCATCCGATGCGTTACCCGATGCTTCGTCTTCCTGCTCAACCGGTGTAGAAAAAAGACGTTCTGCTTCATCCAGAGGGCTGTCTGCTGTCACGGGGATATCCGCAGCCTGGAGTTTCAGAACAGCAGCCTGATCTTCACTGACACCGACAAAGCGCATAATGCTGTCAATATCAGCTTCGGAAAATTCCCTTGTTGAATGTATATCAGCCGCAACCAACTTGTCCGCCTTTGCCTCATCAACACCGTCAAGGAGCAACAGGCTCTTGTATCCTGACTTGCCAAGATTCTCATAGCGCTGTTCACTCTTCACGTCAATACGCCAGCTCAACAGACGAGAGGCAAGCCGCACGTTCTGTCCCTGCCGACCAATGGCCAGTGACAGCTGATCATCCGGGACAACGACCAGCAAAGAATGCTGATCTTCATCAACGATAACCATGCTTACTTCAGCCGGGGCCAGAGCATTGTAAACGTATTTCGCCGGGTCTGGACTCCAGGGTACAATATCAATGCGTTCGCCTTGAAGCTCCTGCACCACATTCTGCACCCTTGCACCTTTCATACCCACGCAGGCACCAACCGGATCCACATCAGACTCCGTTGAGGTTACGGCAATTTTGGCACGAAAGCCCGGTTCGCGGGCAGCACCCATGATTTTGACAATATCTTCTGCAATCTCAGGAACTTCGAGCTCAAACAACTTAATCAAAAATTCATTACAGGTTCGACTCAGAATCAACTGAGAGTCACGGGATTCCTGGCGAACCTCCTGGAGATAGGCTCGAATACGATCACCCTGCTTAAAGGAACGTTTCGGGATCTGCCCTTCACGCGGCAACACAGCATCTGTCCGGCCAAGATTGACGACCATCTTTCCGCGTTCAAAACGCTGAACAATGCCGTTAACAATGGAACCTTCCCGATCTCGAAACATCTCAAAAATAACTTCTCTTTCCGCGTCCCTGAGACGATGAATGATAACCTGCTTGGCAGACTGCGCTGCAATACGGCCAAGCTCGGCAATGTTTTCCATTTTTTCGCCGAGATCATCCTCAAGTTCGATATCCGGATCAAGCGCTCTTGCGGCGTCGATATGGATTTCGGTATCCTCATCCCAAACATCGTCAACCACGGTGCGATACTGAAAGGCTTCGATTTCACCGAGTTCCTCGTTAAATTGCACTTCCACATCACGTCGACCGCCGAATTTTTTTCGCACTGCGGATCGCACAGCTTCCTCGATGGCATCTACTAATAATGTACGATCAATGCCCTTATCTCGACAAATCTGATCAAGTATACGCTTTAAATTTTCTCCACCAGACATCATTTCTTCTCCATCTTCGACCTTTGCCGCAGCACACAGTAAGGCCAGATATTCAGAGCCGTTAGAGGCTCAGACGTGCTCGTGCAACAGCTCTCAGGTCAATAACCATCTGTTTCGCGTCGGAGCCGTCCACCGCCAACGTTATACTGTTCTTCTCTTTATCCACACCTGTCAATATCCCGCAAAATACGCGTTGATCATCAACAGGATCAATGAGTTTCACCCTAATCTTTTTCCCGGAAAAACGAATAAAGTCCTCTATACGCTTCAACGGGCGTTCTGCTCCCGGTGATGAGACCTCAAGGGTATATGCACGCCGTATAATGTCTTCAACTTCCAGATACGTCGCCACCTGTCTGCTGACAGAGGCGCAGTCATCGACATTCACCCCTTCGTTCCGGTCAACGAACAGTCGCAGTATCCAGCCGGATTCCTGCCTGAACTGCACTTCCACCAGCTCCAGCCCCATCTCCTCAAGAAGAGGGGTGGCAAAATCCTCAACTGCTTTAATAACTCGATCCGTTCCCACACAGCACCTTCACAACGACCATAAAAAATATTTTGTTTTTTCAGAGGTAGAGGTCGCATAAAACCGGCAACCCGTTTATCTCCAACACCCTTCGTCCTTATAATACCGACGAAATTGTCAAAATTGGGCCACTCTCCTGCAAAAACAATAAAAAAAAGCGGGCAAAGCCCACTTTCACAACATCCCGAAACTGTTGAAAGCTATGCCGACTTCAACTGTCGACACCTGCTCACGATAACCGATGGAGCGGGTAACGGGGTTCGAACCCGTGACCCCAAGCTTGGGAAGCTTGTACTCTGCCAACTGAGCTACACCCGCACCCCTAATCCGTTATCAGCGCTGCATTAATCGCTACCCGTCAGGTTTTCATACAACCTGTCCCTCTTGATGTATTGGTGACCCTTAACATCAGCGCATTAAGAACTGGTTATATATTCAAGAAAAAGTTTTTTGTCAAGTCACAACCGAGAGCATAACAAAGAAACGATCATGCGCCGTACAGCCTTATCAGTATTTCCGTAAGGTACCAGTTATATTTTTTAGAATAAATAAAGCAGCATGTAGCTGGTTGTCTTCTGCTAACTGGGCAGAAATTTCATCTACGGCACGATTTTCCGGCTGAATCTTTTTCTTCTTTTCTTGCCCCTGCTCAGCACCCTTTGTATCATCGTTATTTTCAAAATGATGTGGCAAATCTTCTTCTCTCATGCGAACATTCGGGGTGGCCACCTGCCCCGTCATATCTTGTTCTTCAAAGGGTATAATCATATCCGGCACAATCCCAGTCGCCTGGATAGATCTCCCGCTCGGAGTATAATAACGAGCAGTGGTCAGCCGAACGCCCGCGCCGCTAGGCAAAGGGACAACTGTCTGCACAGATCCTTTACCAAAGGTTCTTGTACCTAGAATCAAAGCCCTTTTATGATCTTGCAAAGCACCCGCAACAATTTCAGAGGCACTGGCGGATCCTCCGTTCACCAGCACAACCGCCGGAAAGGTATATTGAGTCTTTCCGCGTCGCGCCTCAAAATGCATATCATTTTCTTTTTCACGCCCTCTCGTCGTTACGATAACGCCGCTTTCAAGCAGAACATCAGAGATCTGCACAGCCTGATCAAGCAGTCCTCCAGGATTATTACGTAAATCAAGAACAAGCCCCTGAATCACTCCGTCCTGTGCCGCCTTGCGCAACGCCTTCTTGAAATCACGGGTCGTGGTGGCCTGAAAACTTGTAATCTGAATACGATAGAAACCGTCTCCGAGTTTCTGCGCAATGACTGAGTGGTGCGGTATAATATCACGCACAAAAACCATCTCAAGCAGCTCATTCAGACCAGCACGCCTGATCGTGATTGCAACTTTTTCCCCCTGATTTCCACGCAGCAGCTTTACTGCATCCGGCAAGGTCATACCCTGAGTGGAGATCTTATTGATCCCAATAATCTGATCACCGGCCTTGACCCCCTGCTTATACGCAGGTGTTCCGGCAATCGGAGAAACAACGGTCATGACTCCGTCACGAACGGTCACCTCGATACCTATCCCACTGAAGCTGCCCCTGGTGTCTTCCTGAAGCTCCTTGAAATCCTCAGGTGACATATATGACGAGTGAGGATCAAGCGAACTCAGCATACCGTTGATGGCACCAATAAGAACGTCACTGCTCTCCACCTTATCTACATAATGCTTCTGTAAGAGATCAAGCACATTGGCAAAGGTCTCAAGATGCTTGTAGGTCTCTGCTTCCTTCTCTGCTTCCTTCTCTGTCTTCTCGGTTTCAGAATACACCGGATAAGCAGAAATAATGCAAAGCAAGAGCAGAACAAGCTGTAAAAATTTTCTTTTCATAGAAATCAAGAAGATGAGATGAATTCGCACCGAACCTTAATAAAAATCAGGTTGCAAGAATGATGCGTCACGCGCCCAAAAGCGCATAGCAAAAAAACACAATACTTCAGTCTATCTGAAGCCACTCCAAAGGGTCCAAGGGCGTATCGCCATGCCGAATTTCAAAATACACGCCAGGATCATAAAGGGTGGCAATATCGCCGCTGGTACCAATTTCCTGATCCTGCTCAACCCGCTCTCCCTTGTGGACAAGAACTTCATCAAGTCGAGAAGTAACAGTGAAATACATCCCACCATGATCAATAATAACAGTATTGCCGTACCCGCGTTTATAATCGGCAAACACGACCTTGCCCTTATACACAGCATGCACTGAGGTTCCCGATTCTATGGCAACAGTTATCCCTTTCATGGTATCGCCTTTTCTCAAACCGGTCTGGATAAGGTCGCCAAAACGATAGAGTACGGTACCCGTGACCGGAGAGGAAAGCCGTCCTTTTCCCAAGAGAAGCCCCTGTTCCTTATCAAGTTTATCCTCAATCCTAAGCCTCATCAGGTCATCACGCAGGCCCTGTTCAGCCTTACGCATCTCATCAACAGCCAGTTGATAAACACCCTTCTCCTGCTTGATCGCATCCAACAACTGTTCTTGCTCGGCACGCAGAATAAAGAGGACCTGCTGCTCTTCCTCACCCTGATGAACCAATTCTTCAAGTAATGATTTTTCCAACTCACGCGAGAGTACGGCCTGCTCCAACTCCTTCATGGCATCTCGATATCGCAGAACAATATCTTTATCATACGCAACCAGATTCTCAAACGAATCAGAAAAAAGCATGAGTTCTGGGAGATCCTTCTTAGAAAAGATGACATTGAGCATGCCGGTCCTGCCCATCATGTAAAAGGAACGCAGTCTCTTCAGCAGATGCCCCTGAAGGCTGCTTCGTTTCGCTTCCGCTTGGTCTGTCTTCTCTTTTAAATCCTGCAACAGCTTGCCCTGCTCAGCTAACCGTCGTTGCAGAACCGTTGTTTTTTCCTTCTGCCGAGTCAGCTTACGGTTTATGGCATCCAGCTGGTCAAGAATCGCGTACTCAGCCTCATTTTTTTGCTGAATCTTATCAAGCTGAGCCCTGATATCATGCTGCAACTCCCCGATATGGATCCTCACCTGATTCTGCTCAGCGGCCCCGACCTCCTCTCCCGAACACTCTCCCAGGCAAAAGAGCATGCAGAGAATCGGCAGAAAAAAAAGCGACAGAAAAGGAGACGGCAATATACAAGCCTTCATACTCACAGATGAATAATCTTGCGGGTTGAGGTGAAACTTCCCCCAGCACAAAGGAGTACGGCCAGTATAACAATAATGCCGACAGCTGATCCGCTGAAAAAATTAAAGGAGAACATCCCCGGCACCCCCTCCCCCTGTCCGCTAAAGCGAAGTTGAATCCAGCTGAACAGAAGATAGAGTGCGCCTATTCCGGCCCCAGCCCCGAGGGCTCCGAGGATCGCGCCTTCCAGAAAAAAAGGAAAGCGGATGTAATTATCCGAAGCACCGACCAGACGCAAGAGTTCGAGCTCTTTTTTTCGAGTCAACATGGTCAGGCGGATAGAATGCCCCATCATAAAGGTTGTGGTCAGGATGAGCAATGCGCCCGAGAGAAGCACAATGATACGAAGTAACTGGATCAGGGAAAAAAACCGCTCCACCCATTCCCGACCATACTGCACCTTGAGCACCCCTGGAAGAGACTGGAGATATTCAGAAAAAAGTTTTATTCGCGACAGCGTATCCAGGCTTCTCTTAGGGAAAATTTCAATGGAGGCTGGCAGAAAATCATGGGGTATTTCTTGCAGAACATCTTGATTTTCGTTCAGTTGCTCCTTAAAACGATCATAGGCCTCTAAGCGAGAAACAAACTCTATCTTTTCGACCTGATCAAATTTTTCAATTTTATGACGATATTCTTCCTGCAAGGCAGGGTCTGGCTGTTCTTCCAGATAAACAATCAGGCGGAGATCATTATTCAAAAGATCGCCCGCATGCAGGGCATTCATGTAGACCAAGTAAAAAAAGGCGAAAATCAGAACAGAGAGGGTAATGGTCACCAAAGAAAGGAGCTGACTGCGCCAAGTCTCAACAATATTACGCCAAGTCTGGCTGAGAACAGCAAAGAGAAACTTCATACTGCCGCCCCTTTTTCCTTTACATCCCCAAGAGCACCAAGCTCCCCAAGATCAATGTCTCCGAGCTCACCGAGATCTCTGTTCATGATAATCTGATCACCGAGCTTATTCTCCTGATGACCGCTTTTGGCCGCCTTCAGAGTGGCGGTGTCGGTCGCACCAGTCGCATCACTCGTACCGGTCCTAGCGGTGGACGCAATAGGTACAGTAGATTCAGAGGATTTGCCGGAATCATTCGACTCACCGACAACAAGCATCCGTCCCTGCTCAATGGTAACAACTTTGCTGCCCGGATAATTATAAATGGAATGATCATGGGTGGCGATAAGCAATGTCGTCCCTTTCTTATTATAATGATGAAAGAGGTCCATCACCAACGCAGTAGTCTCTGTATCAAGGTTACCGGTCGGCTCATCAGCAAGAAGAAGTACCGGATCATTGGCTACGGCCCTGGCAATGGCCACCCGCTGCTGTTCTCCTCGGGAAAGCTTGCCAGCTCGGGTATTCACCTTGTCCGACAGCCGAAGCTGAGACAATAACTTCCTAGTCCGTTGCCGGATAAACAGCCTACTCCGATAGGCCACTTCCATGGAAAAGGCTATATTCTGGGCCACGGTTTTTTCCGGCAGCAGCTTAAAATCCTGGTATGCCACCCCAATACTCCGACGCAAGGCCTGCATTTCTGCACCTGATAATTTATTGAGCTCCTTGCCCGCAACCTCAATATAGCCCCGATCTGGTGTCTCAATCCCGCACAGCATACGAAGCAGGGTGGTTTTTCCGGCCCCACTTATACCGGTGAGGTAGCAGATTTCCCCTTTATTAACCCGCAAGGATATATCTGCCAGAGCTTGAATATCCGGGGGATATACCTTACTGACCCGAATCAGCTCGATCATGGCCTGTTCATTTTCTTTTGTGATCATAAAACGCAATGAACCGCCCTGTCCAAAGGAAAAGGACAGGTATCAAGATTAGACTATTTTTTCAAAGTACTCTGCTCGGTAACTTATGCTGAATGCTCAAAGATAGCATCAAAAACGGCAAAGACCTGCTCAATAACCTTACTGTCTTCTGCCAGCTCCAAATATGAGGCTCCGCTCAGTTCCTGATTAATCAGGTCGTCACTGGAGGAAATAATCCCAGCCAAATCCATATCAGCCTCAGCAACAGCTTCATCAATTTTCGCTTGCAGAGCCGGTGAAACCGGATCAGGAGCCCTATTGACCAGCAAATATTGATGTTTGATTTCCAACTTCAGCGGATCGGTGATATCGGCAATCCGTCGGGCAGTCATGATACCACGAGCAGAAGCATCAGAGACGATGAGCAGATAATCGATACTGCGCAGGTTCATCCTGCTCAGATGTTCCATCCCTGCTTCGTTATCCACAATAATATACTGATAATTCTCTGCCAGCTTGTCCATAGTCATGGCCAGATACTGATTGGCAGCGCAATAACAGCCTGGTCCGTCGGGTTGGCCCATCACCATCAGGTCAAAACCTGTCTCTTCGATCAGGGCCTGATGGATTTTCATCTCCATGTACTGGTCCCTGCTCATGCCTGTAGGCATATCGCCCTTGAGCTCCTTACGGATAGCCCCGAGCGTGGCTTGCACATCAAGCCCGAGCAGCTCATTGAGATTTGCATTGGCATCGGCGTCCACAGCAAGAACCGGGGTCATTTTGCGGGCGACGAGATATTTCAGGAGCAGGGCCGAGGTCGTTGTTTTGCCGGTCCCGCCCTTGCCAGCGAGTGCTATAACTTTGGTCATTGAATTGCCTTGAGATTGCCTTGAATATAAAAAATTCCTGTTATAACTGTCATGAAACAGTATAGCTGGAGCAGGATAAAATGATGCTGAATATACCCTTCGACTCCGCTCAGGGCACCTGCCCCGACAAGTCTCAGGGCACCTGCTCCGATAAGTGCTCTGAGCGGAGCCGAAGAGCGCAATGCGCTTTCAAATTATCCTGCTCCAGCTATATCAATCACATGTATACAGTGATGAACTATACCCTAAAGGTTCGTTGTTTCCAAGTGAAACGGAAAGGAAAAAAGATGTTCCTTATGATTCCCGGTGGACGGAATCATAACTATGTTTTATCTTTTCTTTCCTGCGGGGGCAGGACCTGCGTCCGTCCCTCATGCTGCCTCAGGAAATAAAGGACAGACATCTGGGCCTGTCCCTACAGCCCTACGCCAAAAAAATCGAGATTACTTTTTTAAAAATCAAAAACTTACCCTCTTAACTCTTTTACGATATAACCCTACAAAAAAAATGACTCTCTCAACAACTCAGCTTCTTACCTACGCCGGCCCGCCTTTGCTCGGTGCCCTTATCGGTTACCTGACCAATAAGGTGGCAATCCGCATGCTGTTTCGCCCCCTGAATCCTTGGTACATTCTGGGTAAACGGGTCCCCATGACCCCTGGGATCATCCCTTCCAAGCGTCATGAACTTGCCGAGAATATCGGCGATATGGTCGGTGAAAAACTGCTCACCGCAACAGATATCGGCACGGCTCTGTCCGCAGAGCCTTTTCAGGATCATCTCCATCAAATCGTGAACGATCAGGTTCAGGACATTTTGATCCGCGACTTAGGCCCGATCCAAACCGTGGTTCCCCGACGCTTCAGGGCCTATGCCCGAATCGGCCTCAGAACGTTGAAATACCAGCTGCGATCTGGGGTACGAACCTATATCGACTCTGATCAATTCCGTGAAACCTTGGACAAGGTTGTGCCTGAACAGTTGGCAGAATTCGGCAGCCGCAGGCTTGATGAAATCCTCCGGGCAGAGGACCGAA
>JBATKL010000231.1:0-6575 GCA_049669385.1 Candidatus Electrothrix sp.
ATCCAAATACTACGACAAATCCAATTATTACGACTATGATCCTCAGCTGTCGGGTAAATAAATGTCCAAACAACATGGGCATCAGAATCACCCCATCGACCTTCAACCAAATGGTTTCGATGATATCTGCGTTTCGCTCCTTCATTCGTGACTTGACGAACAAGTGCAGCAATCTCTGCTTTTGTTGCAGTTCCATTAGTAACGACAGCAAAAGAATATCTCTTTGCACCGGCATGACTGGAATCATCTGTCTTGAAAATAGTGTAACGATTTGCAGGTATAATAGGAGTCAGCAAATTTCGTAACGGCTCTCTGGATGACGAGTCAATCAGCTGTGTTGAAGGGACGATAATTTTATATCCTTCACCAGTGGATATGGCTGTATCATAATTTATGATCTGCCAATAGACTTTTTGGGTATCCACGTCACATAAACAGATCAACACAGGTAATGCATGATCCCGCCAATAATCGGCATGTTTCTTGTCAGTACTAAACACAAAACCTGCCTCGCACCTCTTCCTCTTGGACAGATAACTTGGCCCAGATTTTAGCTGTATACCCAAGAGTCGGCCTGTTGGCTGCTCCGATTGAATCAGTTCTGCTTGAGCATCAATACCATAGTCACTTTCAGACTGTTCCCGAAAGGCGAAGTCTAATGCCTCAAATGCTGTCATAGCAATGCCAATCCCCATTCGCTCCGTGCGGCCTGTCTTTTGCGCCTTCAACAAATCGATCACCTTATTTTTACAAAACGATTTTATTAGAACCAGCTTATTTTTTTCGGGCTAAACTATCACACCCTTATCCCAAACTTCCTCTTCAACTCCATTAAATTGCAATACTCATACGTACAGCTATGATGACAGCGACAAGGGCAAAAAGAATGCCGACACGTCTGAAGGCACCCGCCTTGTTCCTATTTTCCCCGGCAAACGTCCTTTCACGAGATACAGCCGCATCTATTCTCTTTTTGAAATAATTTTTGAGGAGCAGGCGGTTGAGGTAGGTCCAAGGTGCCTTTGAGATTTTTGCCTCCCCGGCAAGGGCGGCCTGAGGATCAAAGAGCAAGTCAATTATATGACTGGTTGGGTTAACAGAATCTAAAATATGAGCACAACCCGCGCAATAGGTAATAATTCTGCTTCCGCCAGCCGCCTCTTTGCGCCGGATTCCCCAACTTGCGGAGTAATCCGGATTGACACAGCCCACAGCTCCCCCCTCACCGCAGCAAAGAGTTTTCGTCCCGACGTAGTTCATTTCGTCAATCGTCAATGATTTGCTTTTGGCAAGCTGACGAATTGCGGCGTGGACCTGCTGTTCATCTCTGGTGCTGCATGGGTCATGGATTGTAATCGTTGCGGGTATGTTTAACGAAGGCGGCAAGGAGGTTTCGGCAAAATGTTCGTAAACGGTCTTTACTTGCAAACCCTCACTGTAATCTTTAAATACCCGGTAACAACTCGGACAGGCAACAAGAATTTCCTTCACCCCATGACCCTGGAGAAAACTTTCCATCTCATGAAACATGGCATGAAAGTGACTCTCTCTACCAAGATCATGGGAGGGCTTGGCACAGCAATCCAGCACTATGCCGAGCTGCGGGATTGTTTTCTGTATATGCTCATAGATGCCTTTGACCTTGTCATGCCTTGTCCCTGACAGAGTACAGCCGGGGAAAAAAACCGTGTCACAGTTTTCAGGCAAAGCATAGTAGGAATACCGTTCAGATGACCCCCTTTTCTCATAATTGAGAATAGTACTATAGTCAGGAAAAAGCTGCACGTCCTGCGCGACCGCCTCGCGGCGCATCTCCAAAAATAGCTCAGCAGGATTTATTTTTACCGGGCATACTGCCTTGCAGAGCCCGCACAGGCTGCACTCAAAAGGCATTTTCAAATCTTTTGCGGAGGAAGGATCAAAGCTGTCCGCAATTTGTTTCGGGGTACCGTATTGCTGTAGAAATTGACATTCCTTGGTACAGAGTCCGCATTCTATGCATTGCTTCGATTGTATCTGTAAGGCGTCCTGAAGGGCCTGTCGCTTTATGCGCCTCATTTTTTCATCTCCTCCTCCTTTTCAGCTAAATAACGCGGCAACAGCTTGTCACAAAAATAACAAAAAGGTAGTGTCCCTGCCTTTCATGTCAACAATACAACAAAGATAGGCATCAATACAATTCCTGACGATCTTTTTCACCTGACGCCTTCTCCTATCCACCTGAAAAACAAAAATAAAAAATACTGGCACAATCCTTGCTTCTTTAGAAATAAATCATCAAACAAGGAGCAGCAAGCCATGAGCAAAAATCACCCTGACTACATATCCACCACCAATGCCTGTAAATTGTGTAAACCACTGGGTGCCTGCCTAGCCTTTAAGGGTATTGAGGGCACCGTCCCCTACCTGCATGGATCTCAGGGCTGCGCCACCTATATGCGCCGCTATATTATCAGTCATTATAATGAACCCATTGATATCGCCTCTTCCTCCTTATCCGAGAAGAACGCCATTTACGGCGGCGGTCCCAACCTCAAGATGGGCCTGACTAATGTGGCAGAAAAATATCGCCCAAAAATGATCGGTATAGCCACCACCTGCCTGACCGAAACCATTGGTGACGATGTTCCGATGTATCTTAAAGAATACAAAAGAGATACTGAGGGATCAGAAGGGCTGCCTGAATTCGTTGATGTCTCAACACCCAGTTATTCCGGCACCCATATGGAGGGCTTTCACGGGGCTATCCACGAGGTCATCCGACAGCGGGCCAAAGGCGGGCCAAAAACTGAAACGGTGAACCTGCTGCCCGGCTTTGTTTCCTCTGCCGACTACCGACTCCTCAAGGAGATCATGGCGGATTTTGAGCTGGATTGCACCATGCTGCCGGATATTTCCGAAACCATGGATCGCCCTGCCCTGCTGGAATATGAAAAAGTGGCTAAAGGGGGAACGCCGCTCGCGGCAATTGCAACCATGGGATGCAGTCAGGCCACCATTGAATTCGGTCGCACCCTGAGTGATGAAAAAAGCAGCAGTCTGACCTTGCACAAAAAATTTAACACCGCCCACCACCGCTTGGGGATGCCTGTCGGCATTGAAGAAACAGACCGATTCTTCACCCTGCTTTCCTCGCTCAGTGGGCAGCCTGTGCCGGAAAAATATGCTAAGGAACGAGGACGATTGGTTGACGCCTATGTGGACGGGCATAAATACATGTTCGGGAAAAAGGCGATTATCTACGGTGAAGAGGATTTAGTGGTCGGCATGACCGCCTTTTTGGCGGAAATCGGTATTTTTCCGGTGATCTGCGCTTCCGGAGGGACATCAGGACGGCTTACCGAAGCCATTGCCGCAGTGACTGGCGATATTCTGGCTGAACAGCCGGATATCCATGAGGGTGTGGATTTTTTCGACATCGCGGAAATGGCGGAAAGCCTGGGACCAGATCTGCTGGTCGGCCATTCCAAGGGCTACCCCCTTGCCCGTAAACTAAATATCCCGCTGATCCGGGTGGGCTTTCCCATCCATGATCGGGTAGGAGGACAGCGCGTCCTGCATCTTGGCTACAGTGGCGCTCAGCAGCTTTTTGATCAGGTGACTAATGCGCTGATCGCCAAGAAACAGGCTGATTCTGATGTGGGGTATTCCTATATGTAAGGATAACGGTGTAAGGACACAGGGAGCAATCTAATCCCTTCATGGTTCCTGCACCTCAAGTGAGAAACAGAGATGCCCGAACCGCTGCTCGATATAATCCAGTAGGGTGTAGATGAGCAGGACAACCCCGCTCATCTCCAAGAACTCCTCAATCGTATATAACACGGTATAGGTGATACTGTAATAGCCGTGTAACTCAGCCTCTCTTCCGCCGAGCATATCAAACCCTGCCGCCCCGGTAAGAAAGATAATCGCGGAAAGGATCAAGAGAACGGTTGTCTTGCGGGGAAGGCGAAGAATAAAGCGAAAATAGAGCAACCCCAGGATGATCATCAAGATACTGTAGGGAATAATCCAGGGGAAATAAAGCAATCCACTTGCCTCAAGAATCCCTGTTGATTTGATGTATTCTTCTGTATAGTTACCGAGTCTCTCATGCAGGGAAAAGGTTTCATCCAGGGAGAGAAAGAGAAAAACACCGGCAAGGCCGAGCCAGTAACGGCACTTCTTTCTCTGCTTTTTATCTAATGAGGAGAGACAAAAAAAGAGAAGAGAAGAGAAAAAGAGGGCAAAGCCTGAATAGAAGGAAGGGATATTCTTCTCTATATCCAGATCAACATATCCTGTAAGGTTCGTTACGTCTTGATTCTCAGTATAAAAAAGAACTGCCTGGGCTATAGTGTGCAGTACGGTCAAGAGAATGACAAATGCCAGAAAAAAGAGAGCTGTTTCGCGAGGATGAATTTTTAGTTGAAACATAGAAGCTCCCTTTAAGTCTTGTTTAAAAACTCAGAGCGTCAGCTGTCTCCCTCCCCATAGTTTCTAAAGTATGGAGAAGGGAGACAGTTCAAAAAACAGCTCCTGTCCGCCAGAGAGGCTTAGATCTAATAACCTCTTGGCTTAAACCACTCAACAAGTCACTGTCCTTAAAATGGGGCACTCTGTCGAAAAATCAGTCTCTCCAACCTACAGGCATCGCCTCAGATTTTTTAGACAGCTTCTTATTGTCATGCGTTAGCACGTTTAATCATCGGCCTCTGTATTCATACCGGTCATCATCGTAACGCCCGTTTCCGCGATATTCATAGCGGCTACCACGTTCATCTCCGCGATATTCGTAGCGACTATCCCGCCCGTTTCCGCGATATTCGTAGCGGCTACCCCGCTCGTTTCCGCGATATTCGTAGCGACTACCCCGCTCGTCTCCGCGATATTCGTAACGGCTACCGCGTTCGTATCCACTGCCGCGCTCATATCTACTACCGTTTCCACTGCCGTGGGCAGTTGCAAATAATCCCAGTACGAAAAACGAACCGATCAAGGTTAGGGCTGCTGTTGTCTTTTTCATGGGTAAACCTCCGTCTGTGATAATGGTTAAAGCAATTTCCTTTTGTTTATGATTCTAAGATAACAAAGAAAAGATTAACGGAAGATTAACAAACAAAGTTTTTTTTGTCTTTTTATAACTGAAGTACTATTCAAAGGCCTGAAAGGTGCGCATGAACCGACGGTCAATCCAATCTTTTATAAAGAAGGAGATTCGCCCGTTGAGAACAATCGACCGTTTTTTGAGAATCCCTGTGCCGTTACCGAGATTGAAGATCAGCAGATATTCTCCGCCTGGTTCAAACGGAATCAGGCGCTCACCGGTCAGGGAGGCCATCAGGTTATGCTTAAGGATTGGGTTTTGACGGACAGCATAGACACCCACCTTGTCGAGCGGCCTGTCCTGGAGATCAATACAATCACCGCCACCAAAGATGTGTTCATATTTCGTACTGTGCAGATACCTGTTCACGAGCATGCCGCCTTGTGGGCCAGTGGGAATGCCGGAATCTCCAATCACTTTGTTTGGCCTCACGCCGACAGCAATAAAGATGAGGTCAAACTCGTGCGTTACTCCCGCAGCATCGGTTATCTGCCCGGTTTGTATCTGCTGCACCCGGCTCTTATTGATGACCTTGATAGATCGGGAGGCAAGAGAGGTTGAAGCATGACGACGAACGCTCGCCGGATGATCAGGAAGAAGGGAGCGCCCGGCAAAGACGGTGATTGCCGGGCGCTGCATGCCAGGCTCCTGACCGAGTCGCCAGATATTACCGGCTATCTCAACAGCTGATGGACCGCCTCCCACCACCGCGACCCTGATTTCTTTTGTAGCACCCAGTTCGAGAATCCGCAGTTTTGCTTGATACAGGCCTTCAATGGGTTTGACCGGAAAAATGTCGTCAAGTGATCCCTGCACTAATTTTTCCGGCACCTGACTCCCCAAATTACAAGAGAGAACATCGTAGGGAACCACCTCGCCTGAGCTGAGACTAACGGTTCGCTCAGTAGGACGGATGCCGATCACCTTGGCCTGTTTAAACAAGCCCCCTTTTTTCTCCACCAAATCACGGGTAGCAAAGCGGATGTCCTCGGGAAGGTAGCTTCCCCCCAGCATTCCCGGTCCCATGCCGGAATAATAATGATGAGTATCCGGGCCAATCACTGTGACCTCGAATCCTTTTTCGACAAATTCTTCCAAGTGGGCTAGGGTCAGCATATGGGCATGGCCACCGCCAGCAATCACCAATCGTTTGCTCATAACATGTCCTCGTTAAACGCTGTGCTTTTTGCTTATGCTCATGCAGTTTCATCCAGCAGGTTACCCAGTAATTTTAAATGAGTACGCTCTTCCTCGCCAATACGGAGCAGTGTTTTTTTCGTGGCCTCCTGAGAGCAGGTTTCAGCAGCCCGGAGATAGAGATCAAGGGCCTGGGCTTCAATCCCCATTGCCAGAGAAATCACTTCACTGACAACTTCAAAATCTGCCGGATAGGAGGAAAGATACTCCTCGGTTGTCAAGCCGCCTTCCATAGACTGCACCGCTGCGTTGCGCTCAAACGCCTCCCGGCTCAGGGCATCCACAGTCG
>JBATKL010000232.1:0-1798 GCA_049669385.1 Candidatus Electrothrix sp.
GCTGGGCCGAGGAGCGGCTGCGCCGCGCTTCTTCTGCGATGCTGGAAACTTGGTCGGAACGGATTCTGACCGCCTCCACCCTGGACGAGGTGTTTTCCGAACAGAACGGATAAGCCCGGCAGGATGGGCAATATTTCGGTTCCTCCCGATCTGTTCCGATTTAAAAGCTGTCACGTTGCCGACGTTGTTCACGTTATTGCCCGTTGCCCACTCTACTGGCTGGCTGCTTTGGTTTTCGTGACCCAGGGGGTTACCCTGGGCTGGTTATATATAACCCCGTTGGGGTATGGAGTGCGCATCATACTCGGCTTGACAAAATCAATCGAGTCTGACCCTATTGATTTTAATTACATATGTAATTACACAAAGGAGATCGACATGAATATAAAGGTAGTAAGAATAGGTAATTCCAGAGGCATACGGCTCCCCCGTAAAATCTTGGACCAATGTCATATTGAAGATCAATTAGACCTGAATGTCAAGGGAGGCAAGATCGTGCTTACCCCTGTAAGAAAGAAACCCAGGGAGGGGTGGGAGGAATACGCAATAAAAATGCGTGAGGCTCATGATGATGAACTTATGATTCCCGATGTCTTTCCTGACGAGGATCATCTCGAATGGTGATTCAACAATGTTGATTCAACAATACGACATTTTCTTGGTCAATCTTGATCCAACCCAAGGATCGGAAATCAAGAAAACAAGGCCATGTATTATTGTCTCGCCCATTGTTATGAACAAACATTTAAGGACTGTTCAGATTGCACCAATGACTTCAAACCTCAATTTCTACCCCTGGCGTGCAAAGATTAATTTCCAAAAAAAGAACGGGATGGTCGCACTGGACCAATTGAGGACTGTAGATAAAACAAGACTTACTAAGAAGCTTGGCAAGGCTTCACCAACTGTCCAAGAGAGCATTAAAGAGATTATACAGGAAATGCTTGTAGCATAACAACGTCAGGGCTGACAACAAAAAAGGCCGGAGACTCCTGTCTCCGACCTTAAAAAAACGTCGCTCCGATGTGCTCTGGATCAATGACCGCCGTGTTCGTCAGCAGTCTTGTAGTCTTCCTTACTCATACCACGAGGCAATGCCGGTGGCGGTTCAGGCTTAATCGGATTAAAGCGATGTTCTTGAACAGTATGCGGATTATGGCATTCCGTACAGGCCCACCACCGTTTTTTCCCTCCAACTTTCCATTCGCCAGTACGCTTGCCGTGGAGACCCATCTAAATAGGGGACACACCACTAAAACGAAAGCAGACAAGTGAATTCCAACTACCCCGCCCTTGAAGGACGGAGCAGTTTCTTCGGCGCAGAGGAGGGAAAGACTACTGATTCAACAACTCACGCAATCGCTTGGAAGGACGAAAGGAAACCATCTTCCGTTTGGTGATCATCATAGACTCACCAGTACGGGGATTACGCCCACGACGAGGCGATTTATCACGCACGGTCAAGGTACCGAATTGAACCAGCTTGAGGGACTCTCCGCTTACTAAGGTCTCTTTCATGGAAGCAAAGATGGTATCAACAAGCTCTGCGGAATTACGCTGAGACATATCAAGTTCTTTGTTAATCGCAACAGCCAGCTCTTTCCGAGTGACGTTGCCCTTTGTTCCGTTGGACTCAGTACTTGTTTTTTTCTTTGTTTCTTTTTTCATTTTACTCTTTTCCTTCCCGATATCGACCGCCGAAGCGAGTCATCAGTGCATTGACTATTTTTTCGTGAAAGCCGTCAACTGTTACATCATCCAAAGTTTTTTCATCGGAACGATAGGTAACAGTCAAGGC
>JBATKL010000233.1:0-1733 GCA_049669385.1 Candidatus Electrothrix sp.
ATGGTGGTTGAGGTCTCTATGCTCAAGTTCAACCGTGAGCAGCTGTCCGGTTCCTGGTTCGGCAGGCAGGGCGAGATGGAGGTGCCGCTGTTTCAGTACGTCAGGTCGCAGCGAGTCAAGGCATCGGCAAGCCCGGAGTATCAGATTGACGTGCTCGGTAGGGAAGCAGGAAAAGAAGACCGGGTCTGGCTCTGTGAATGCAAGTATACCCGGAAACCGATGAGCCTTACCCAGGTAAAAAAGCTGGAGAACGCAGCAGATGCCTTTCGGCAGGAACTGAAAGAGGAAGGACGATCAGTGCCGGAGATACAGCTCTGGCTGATATCCACCGGCGGGTTTACCGAGGAGGTGGTGAAATTTGTCAGCAGCCGGGAGGATATGTATGCATCTGATTACGAGGGCATCAACAGCATCTTCAAGGCCTTTGGCAGTAATTATTCCATACCCCTGTTTGCCGGAAAAGAACAGTCTGAGACAAAAGAGGTGCCTCCAAATGCCTGAAAACAAAATATGGCCCGTGGAAGAAATGGTCCACGAGGACGAATTCACTGACCGGGTGGAACTCCTGCGCGAACTCGACCTATGGGTCGCCGCAATTCAGCACATGGGCTCGCCAAGCACAGCCCTGATTGCGCCCCGCAGAATCGGTAAAACCGTGCTGCTGGACCGGCTAGTTAACACGGTCTTTTTCAAACCGGAGTATAAGGTTGCTCCGTTTTACTTCAAGATGACGCGGGAAAAGCGGACCCTCAGGGAATTTCTCCTGGTGTACGCGACCACCTTTTTTCGTCAATACTTGGCCTACTGCGAGCAGGATGCAATCCTCTTCAGAAATACAGGCATGGATTTGGCCAGCCTCTTGGACCGTCGTGCCACATCGGCAGCCGGTCAATGTGCTCAAGAGCGTGCTGAAATTTTTCTTGAACGCTATAACCGGGGCAGCGACGAGAACGCTCTGAACCACTGGGATGCTCTCATCCGTGAACCTGAAGAGTTGGCCTCGTTCACCGATGTACGGACAGCGGTCATCATCGATGAGTTTCAGGACATGCAGTTCTGTGTCTACAATATACCAAAGAAGCTTCTTTTAGAGATGGATGCCAAGAGACTTCTGGAGGATGGTCGGGGTGCTATCCGGCTCGCCAACACCTTTGATCGCCAAGCCCAAAGCCGCAAAGCCCCCATGCTGGTTTCCGGGTCCGCAGTGACGATGGTTTTCCGAACAGTTATGGGCGGGCCCTTGGGCGGACGCTTCGACTTTACCTATATGAAGCCCATGTCTGTGCCAGACGGAGCAAACCTGCTGCATACCACCTTGAAATACTACGGACAGGGACGAACCATCAGCCCGGAACTGGCCCTGTATGCCAGCACGCAGGTGGGCGGTCATCCCTATTATCTCTACTGCCTAGCAACCTCAAAATGCGAAGGAAAAGAGTTCACAGATGAACAATCCGTTGAACGGATTATCCGCTACGAGATCGAAAACGGCAAGATCTATGGCTTCTGGCGAACCCATTTTGATAATAACCGGGAGCAGATCAACAAGGATGACGACTCGGAGCTGGGCAAAAAGATCATCTACTATTTCACCCGTTATAATAATCAACCCGTAGACACCAAGGCCATTGCCGAAAAACTCAAGGTGCCGAAAAAGGCGGTGGCGAAAAAAATCGAAAAGCTCTATGCAGCGGATCTGGTCTATCGAAGTGCTGAGAAGTTCTACTCCTTCA
>JBATKL010000234.1:0-2791 GCA_049669385.1 Candidatus Electrothrix sp.
TACATGTTCGATCCGCTTCTAGAGTTGGGCATTCAGATCTTGGTGTGAACCGAAAACGTATTGAACAGATTCGAAGTAAGCTCAAAGCAATTAGCATAGAAAATAATAATTATAACGAATAAGGTTAGATTGTGCGAGCGCAGCGAGCCACAATCTGAACCGTTTGTTGGACAAGCCCGGCATTATATAGAAAACATCTTTTTTGGCTGAAGGCTGCCTAGTCAGGCAGATGGATTGGAAGGCTGTTTCGGTGCCGAAAATTTGATCTTTGAAATTGATTCATTCTGTGCATAAGGCTGTAGTCGTTAAAAAAATGGTGTTTTTTGAGCACAGGTATCCAGCGCCGGTTGAACCGGTTTTTTCGAAAGCTGGCGATGTCGCTTCAGGGTTACATAACCATGCACACCTCCATTCTTATGCGATGCAAACAGCTGGCCGGAGAGGAGGAGGCTTCCTCACCCTGGTTCGTATGATCTTCATTTCCTTCCCGCAGTTCGGGCAGATGATCGCAGCTTTTTGGGGCTGCTCAGCACTGAATAATGTAAACGGGTTCACCCGGAGCACCAGCTGGAGAAACCGGATGAGTTTTTTGCTGCACGGATGCAGAAAACCGTAACAGCGTGCCCTGCGAAAGCCCTTGGGCAGGACGTGCAGCATGAGCAGAGATAGAAATTCTTCTCCGGTCACCTCCCTGGGCCTGTATTTGCCGGTTTTGGCATGAAGATACCTGAAGGTAACCATGCCGTCTTCGCACTTCAGGATATCCTTTTCCTGAATAACGCCCCGGTAGAGATATTTGCCGAGGTAGATGATCGCCTTGTCTCCGTTGCCAACGCTTTTGCAGTCGACAACCCACTTTTCCGGGCAATTCTTTGGCAGTTTCAGGCCCTGCTCAACTATGGCCGTAAGCATTTTTGCCCGAAAAACTTTTGCCAAGGCTTTGTGGTTAAAGAGGTATTCAGCCCCCTTTTTATTCCACAATCCTGTTTTTTTGTTGATGCTTGCTCCGGGCATGACAACATGGATGTGGGGGTGATAGTCAAGATTTCTTGCATGGGTATGGAGGATAGCGGTAAATCCCGCTTCTCCGCCGAGTTTTTTGTCATTTGCAGTAAAGATTTTCAGGGTATCTTTGATCGATGCGAACATCTGTGAATAAACGATTTTCTGATTTCTCCAGGCAAGATCCCTGAACTGCGCGGGCAGGGTGAAGGTGGCCAGAAAGTAGGGCGCTGGTAGCCGTTTGTTCAGTTGCTTTTCGATCCAGCTGCTACTTTCATGGTTCTGGCAGTGCGGACAGTTTCTATGGCCGCAGGAGTGAGGAATATAGATTTCTGTTCCGCATTCATGGTCCGCACACCGCGCAAGCATATGCAAGCTGTGTTCCGTCCTGCACTTGGCCATGGCCCACAGCGCTTTTTTGTGGCTGGGCAAGACGAACGCTTGATATTTCGATAAAAACTGTTCCTTAAATTGGTTGATAATCGTGGAAAGCAGAATCATTTGACGCCCTCCCAGGTTATTTCAAAGGTATCGGTCAGGGAGTTGACGGCCTGACGGGCGTTATTTTGGGTGACGTTGGTGAGGTGGGTGTATCGGGAGGTGGTCAGGATGCTGACATGACCGAGTATCTGTTGGAGTTCAACCAGGTCAACCCCGGCTTCCAACATATGGGTGGCATAACTGTGGCGGAGGGAATGGCATGAAATTTTTTTTTATGCCGAGTTGTCCGACCACAGCCTTCATGGCAGCTTGGACACCTCCTCGATCTAAAGGAGTTTCAACAAGGTGGGCATTTTTTAGCCCTCGCTTCCTGTTTGGAAAGAGAAATTCGGGGTGCTGATGAACGGACCAGAAATTTCTCAGAATCTGAAGGGTTTTTTCAGGCAAAGGAACCAGCCTGTCCTTGTTGCCTTTGGCGTCGCGAATGTGGACTCGCATGTTACCTGCGTCGATGTCGCCTGTTTTCAGGGCAATGCCCTCGCCGAGGCGCAGCCCCAGTGAGTAGACTGTGAAGAAAAAGACCCTGTAGCTCAGCTTGCCGGTGGCGGCAACCAGCTGATGGAGCTGCTCGACCGAGAGAATATCTGGAATCCTTGAAACCTTGGGCGGTTTGATCAGAGGGATATCCTCCCAGGTCCTGTTCAGCACCCTGGAGTAAAAGAACTTCAACCCATACAGGTCGAGCTTGACTGCGCTCCATGAGCGACATTCCAAAAGTTCGTTAAAGTAATCAAGGAGATGGTCGGATGTGAGATTGTCGATTTGACATTCGAAATAATTGCCAATTCGTCTGATCGACCGTGAATAGGCATCAATGGTCTTTGGTTGTAAGCCGTTAAGTTTCAGATTTTTAATGTGTTTTTGATAAAGCAGATTGAAGTGTGGATCGCTTGGCATCTTGCAGTTCATTGTAACCTCCTCTGTGTAATAATCGGATAATGGCAGTGCGCTTGCATTGCCGTTATACTATTATTGCAAAAAATATAGACTGCTACAAGATGTTCACCGCAGAGGTGGGTGTACGGGGTTTGTCTGCCGCGTAGCGGCTTCGTCCAACAAGGTTAATAAGCAGAACGCCTATAAGACACCGATGAGCGGCTCGTACAGCTCTATCTATGACAAAGACAGAAGATTGGTGCAAACCAACTTTCCGTCAGGATTCCAGATCAGCAATATCTACACCGACAACCTGCTGACCCAAACCCAGACCCCTGAAGGCAATATCGACTATAGCTATCTGTGCAGCTCCAAGATCGGTTCCATCAGCAAAGGCACGGAATCCCTATCC
>JBATKL010000235.1:0-1629 GCA_049669385.1 Candidatus Electrothrix sp.
GCATCAAGTAATTCCATTGCTCGCAGGTTGATCTCTCCAGCCTTCATGGCTACGGGTACGCAATCCGCAATGGTCAGTCCTTCAGCCAGCAGCGCAGACAGGGCCTCGTAGGTAAACCCAGCAATAGCTGGATCATTCTGTCCAAGAATAGAGGCATGGTCGGCATAGGCAGCAATGCCCTTGAGACCGTACAACAGGGTCTGCTTGAGGGAACGAATATTCTCATCGCTATCCAGGTTCGGGATGAACTGGAGTTCAGCGCCCTGCTGTACCAAACCCGCCACTGAATCTGCCGGGCTAAAAGAGGCTGCCGGATGATCAAAATCAACCGTGCCGCCAGCTTCGGCAACCCGTGTCTTGAGGGATTCACGCAGCTCCACAACCTTATTAATCAAGAGAACAAAACGTTCTGGATCAAAATTCACATTGGTCAGCGTGGAAAAAATTGCCTCCATGGTGAAACGATCAACTGTATCATCAATAATTCCGTTCTGCCGCGCTTCATGGGCAAACAAGGACATACCGCAAAGGGCATAGATCAAGACATCTTCGATATCTGCAACTTCTTCATTTTTACCGCATACGCCCACAGTGGTACAGGCGGTTCCCTTGGCTGTCTGTTCGCATTGATTGCAATACATGATTCCTCTCTCTGGTAAAATTTATGCAGCATTTATGTATAAATTCACACATTACGTTTCGATTACGTTTTAATTATGCACGAACTATACAATGAATATTTTTTGTATACATTGATCTGCGTCAAAAAAACGAAAAATGGGTCCCCCTGAAAAAGAGAAGGGAATGATACTCCACGATGAATAGAGGATTGACAGCTGGCGTGATATCCGTGATGATAAATAGCTTAGATTCTCAGATTCTCAGATTCTCAGATTCTCAGCTGATGAGCTGATTCTAAAAAACAATATTTAAAAGATAATCTCAGCTTGAGACAATAGACTGTGCTGAATAAAAAACAACTCCTTGCCGAATCCGTCCTTTTCAAAGGGCTTGCCCCGCCCCTTCTCCAGCAGGTTACTGACCTTGCATCAACAAAAAAATTCCACCGAGGCGAATCCATCTTTTTTGAAGGAGATGAGGCAACCGGTTTCTATATGGTCGGCCAAGGTCGGGTGAAAATTTTCAAGATGTCGCTGGACGGCAAAGAGCAGATTCTCCACATCTTCGGAGCTGGTGAGCCCTTTGGCGAGGTACCTGTTTTTCACGGCAATCCCTTTCCTGCCAATGCCGTTAGTCTTGAGCCCTCCATCATGCTTTTTTTTCCGCGCCGAGAATTCATTGAGCTGATTAACAGTACACCTTCTCTGGCTCTTTCCATGCTGGCGGTCCTCTCCATGCGACTACGCCGCTTTGCTGCCCAAATAGAGAGTCTGTCCCTGAAAGAAGTTCCGGCACGTTTGGCCGCGCATCTGCTCTATCTCACTGAGGAACAAAACAATATCAACGTGGTTACCCTTGAGATCCCCAAGGGCCAGCTGGCGAGTTTACTGGGGACCTGCCCGGAGACCCTGTCCAGAATTTTCGCAAAGATGACAAAAGAAGGATTAATCAGAGTCAGCGGTAAAACGATCGAGATTCTCTGCTATGACAAGCTACTGGAGAGCTAAA
>JBATKL010000236.1:0-4946 GCA_049669385.1 Candidatus Electrothrix sp.
CCCAAACCCGCCTCTTTCAGCTCTTCCAGGGTATCGCCCACTGACTGCCCACGCAGATCAGCCAGATGCTGGATCTCCACGCAGGTAAAGGCCTGGATATGGACATCGGGACGCACCTCTTTGATACCGCGCAGGGCCTCAACATAATAGGAATACGGCAGATCAGGATGAATGCCGCCCACCATGTGAATCTCGGTGATGGGCTCGTCTAGTCGCTGCCGCACCTTGTCCTTGATTTCCTCAATCCCCATTTCATAGGCCAGTTCATCCCCTTTTTCTTTACCAAAGGCACAGAACTTACAGAGGTTGGTGCAGATGTTCGAATAGTTGATGTGCTGATTATAAATAAAAAAAGCCTGGTTGCCGTTTTTGCGTTCCCGCACGATATTGGCAAGATAACCAACTGCTAAAATATCAGGGCAGGCAAAAAGACGTTTGCCGTCCTCTAAAGAGAGACGTTCCTGATTATGCACTTTGGCGAGGATGTCAGCCAATCCGGCTTGCTGTATGAGAGAGTCCATTGAAAACACAAAGAAAAGTTAATCTTATAAAGAGAAGAATACCTGAACGATTACACTACAATGGCTTGAATAGCCAGCAAAAAAATAAAAGCTCAAGAGAGCGGTGCAACATTTTTTACCCCTATTGAGCCAGTCAGTCTGCCCTCTTTCAACGGTATCATAAACGCGTCAATAAGAAAAAAAATCCGAATCCAGGGCGAATTATGAAAAACCAGCTTGCAGGAACCCGTTTTTTTGCTACACTAAAAAATTCGGCCTTTAAATAAAGGCAACCACAAATACATCGGATAAAAAATGGAAAAGGGCAGCTCGTTGTTTACTGGCTTGCAAGACAAACTTGCCAAAGAAGAAGAAAGCCGTTTCTCCCCCCTTGCCTGCCTCAGTCAAGACAGCATCCGCCGAAAAGAAGAGAAGCAACAGGGGTACCGACAACCATTTGCCACGGACGCTGACCGGATTCTCCACTCAAAGGCCTATACCCGCTATATCGACAAAACCCAAGTTTTTTCGCTGATTGATAATGACCACATCACCCATCGCGTGCTGCATGTGCAACTGGTCTCCAGAATTGCCAGAACAGCAGGCCGCTTTTTGGGCTTGAATGAAGATCTGATTGAGGCGATTGCCCTGGGCCATGACATCGGTCATCCTCCTTTTGGGCATGAAGGCGAACATATATTGAACCTTCTCTGCCAAGCCCATGGATTACCCGGTTTTCGCCATAATATCCAATCCGTTCAATTCCTGGATAGAATCGAAAAAAAAGGTATGGGCTGGAACCTGACCCTTCAGGTCCTGGACGGCATCCTCTGCCATGACGGAGAAGCGAACAGTACCCGGCTCGTGCCGAAACGGCAACGAGAACCAAGCTTTTCCCATTTTGATCGCCTTGTGGAACAAGAGGCGGATAAAGAGGCGGAGAAGGAAGCTCTTGAAAAAAGCCTGATGCCCATGACCCTTGAGGGCTGTCTCGTACGATTAGCTGATACAGTTGCCTATATAGGACGCGACATTGAAGATGCCATAGAGTTGAACCTGATCACTCGCCAGGAAATTCCTGCTGCCTGTGGAGAAATCCTGGGGAGAAGCAACGGTACCATTGTTCATACCTTGGTGACCGATCTCATTGCTCACAGCGTCCCCTCTTCCGATTGTATCGGATTCAGTGAACAAATCGGCGCTGCTCTCCTTGAGCTGAAAAAATTTAACTATGAACGAATCTATCGAAACCCGCTCTTTAAGCCGGATTTCAAACGCATTCATTCCTGTTATGAGCAGCTTTTTTCATTCTACCTAGATCAGCTTACCCGAGGATCTTTGCCAAAAAAATCAGGACGAAGTTTTTGGCATTCCATGCCGGAAACCTATCTAAACAACCATGCACCGGCAGCTATCGTGAGAGATTACCTCGCCGGGATGACAGATAAATTTTTCCTACGCCAGGCAGAACTGCTTGGATGCGATGTACCGGAGCGGAAATGCATAGTACGTTAAAAAATTTTATACCAGGTGAAAACACAGCGGTTATTATTACCGCTGCTGTTATTGGTCTCTTGGCCGGTTGTGTTATTATTGTTTTTCACGAGGCGGTAGAACTCGTTCATACATATATTTTTGTGCAGGGCTCTGAACTCCTGCGCATTCACGAAGGAGGCTGGCGGAGACTGCTCCTCCCTCTGATTCCTATGGCCGGTATGATCTTGCTTATTCCTCTCTCCTGGATGTGGCCAGGAAAGGTGAACGGATACGGCTTCACGAAATTTCTCCGCCGGGTAAACCTAGAGAATGGGGTCATTAATGCCCGCAATATTTTTATTAAAATAGCCGCCACAGCCATCACCATCGGTTCTGGAAACTCAGCCGGTGTGGAGGGACCGACCGCACAGATCGGCGGGGCTCTCGGATCTCAGTTCGGACAAAGACTCAGGGTCTCCGGTGCTCGGATGAAGGTCTACATTGCTGCGGGCAGCGCCGGCGCTATCGCAGGCATCTTCAATGCACCCTTAGCTGGTATCTTCTTTGCTGCTGAAATTATCCTGCTCGGCACTTATAAGATCTCTTCCTTTTCTGCCTTGGTGGTTGCCTCAGCCATGTCCACAGTGGTCTCCCGTGCCTATTACGGCAAAGTGGTTGCTTTTCCCATTCCAGACTACCATATGGTCAACCCACTCGTAGAGATCCCTTTGTACGCCATCATGGCCGTACTGATCGGTCTGCTTGCTGTCGTGCATATCCGTTTTTTTTATTTTGTCCGAGACTGGTTTCGTGAACTCTCTCTCCCGGAACATGCAAAACCGATTATCGGCGCTTTTCTAGTGGGTAGTATCGGTATAGTTTTCCCCCAGGTTATGGGAGACGGCTATGAATACATCGAACAGGTTCTAGCCGGTGACGGGATCGTCTGGGTCATGCTGGCCCTGATTGCTTTAAAGTCAGTGGCCACCGCCATAACCCTCGGATCTGGCGGAGCGGGCGGTGTGTTCGCCCCGGCCTTGTTTATCGGCGCAGTGATCGGCGGAGCCTTTGGCGGTGTTGTCCATGCATTTCTGCCCAATCTAACCGCCACACCTGGGGCCTATGCTACTATTGGTATCGGAGCTTTCTTGGCGGCTTCAACCCATGCCCCCATGACAGCTATCTTCCTGCTTGTTGAGATGACAGGAAATTATATGATTATCGTCCCGGTCATGCTGACCGCCATTGTAGGCACGGTGACGGCCAATAAATTCTACAGTGATTCTATCGATACTGTGGATTTCACCCGTGAAGGAATTAATATCCATGAAGGACGAGAGGTGGCTATCCTCAGATCTATCCGCGTAGGCAAGGCAATCAGTGAGGATGTTGATTTTATCAGCGAAACTGCTAATATTAATAATCTGCTGGATCTCTTTGCCATTGCCAAAGACTCTCTCTACTTCCCCGTGGTCGATCATGAAGGCAAGATGGTTGGTGTTGTCTCCATGCAGGATGTAAAGACGATTCTCCATGATGAGCAAAAGCGATGCTGCCATCTAGTCGGTGCTATTTGCAGCCGTGATGTCATCACGTTAACCCCAGACCATAACCTGTTTGAAGCGATGCAGCTCTTTGATGTCAAAGGCATCGAGGAAATCCCAGTGGTTGAAAGCATGGAGGAACAGTGGGTTGTTGGAAAGCTCAAGCGAAGGGACGTGATTTCTGTGTATAATCATGAAGTACTGAAACGAGGAATCAGTGAAAAAGCCGAGGATATCCGACTGCTCTGTTCATCATCATAAACCATCGCCCAATATTTACCGAATTTTACCAAAGTATTGACTATGCAGATCACCCTTTTTTCCTTTGGCTTTAAACACGGGTACCCTGAAGCCAACATCGTCTGGGATGTCCGTTTTCTCCCCAATCCCTATTGGGAAAAGAATCTGCGGGAACATACCGGCCTGGAAAAGCAGATTTCCGCTTATGCCCTGGACAATGCAACAGGTCACGAATTTATAGAGCATCTTTCCTCGCTCGTCTCTTTTACTGTGGGTAAACATAAGGCAGGAGGACGTGAGGAACTTCGTTGTGCCATAGGCTGCACCGGCGGGCGTCATCGTTCCGTTGCCGTGACCGAGCACCTGCGTAAGGTCCTGTCAGAATGCCTTGACGCTGAGGATGAGCTAATTGTGTATCATAGAGATATTGAGAAAAGGTAGTAGGGGCAATGGCACGCCGTGCCTCTGCTGAAACATAACATGTCTAACCAGGAGAAAACATCATGAAGGAATTGCTCAAAAATATGTTGTACACCGGTGTTGGAGCCGCTTTTCTCACCCGTGACAAGCTTGATGAGATACGCAAAGAATTGGTAGATCGCGGCAACCTCACCAAGGAAGAAGGCAAAGAATTCGTTGAAGACCTACTCGAAAAATCAAATAGTGCTCGTGATCAACTGGAAATCTGGATGGGGCGTCAGGTGGAAGATCGCATCAAAGGGTTCAACCTTGCAACGACGGACGAGCTAGCAGAGCTGCGGCTCAAAGTGGAAGAATTGCAGGTCGCATTACAGACCGCTTTAAAGAGCAAGGAACAGCCGAAAACGAACGGCAAAGACGCTGAAGATGCTGAAGACGCCGGAAACGCTGAACCCACTCAAGATGCTTAAATTTTAATGGTCAGCATCAGGCGACTCGGTGCAATCAACCGCACCTACCGACACCTTACCCGATACCGGCAGATCCTGCGGATTCTGTTTAAATACGGTTTTCATGATTTGGTCGATCATTTCCATCTTGATCATTACCTGGAAACCGGTTTGCAGATGATCAGCCGTAAACCCCGTGAGCAGATATTCCGCTATTCCCGGCCGGAACGTCTGCGCATGGGATTGGAAGAATTGGGACCCACCTTTATCAAGCTGGGCCAGTTGCTTTCGACCCGCCCTGATTTCGCTCCACCTGA
>JBATKL010000237.1:0-3336 GCA_049669385.1 Candidatus Electrothrix sp.
CTCTCAAGCAGCGCCCTTACAGGGCGTTGGCTGTTACCTGCTGGAATTTTCCCATATATTCACAGACTTTTGTTCATGAGGAACTGGTTCAGATTGCCAAGAGTGGGTTTGACCTGCGCCTTATCTACTCCCACCAGGAGCCCCGCGATCATCTCCAAACCAGACATGCTCTGCTTTGGCAGGTCCGGAGACGGCTGTTCATCAATTACCGGGTGCATGAAAGGCATTTTGCCTACTATAAAAAAAGCATGCCGGAAAAGATTGATATGCTCCTGGATATACTTGCCAATGCTTCCGGGCTATCGAGGGATGAAGTGTCCTGCCATGATAATTTTTTGCAGGCATTCTCCTTTACCAAGCTGGTGGAGAGTTACCGTCCCCACTACCTGCATTCCTATTTTTTTTACGACCGCTCCCTGATGGCACTGATTGCAGGATATCTGCTCGATATCCCCAGAGGAGTGAGCTGTTATGCCGATCATCTGCTTCAGGATTATGACTTGAAGGTTGTCGGACTGCATCTTCAGCTCTGTGACGTGGTCGTTGCGACATCGAAAAGGATTAAAGAGGAACTCCTCAAAATAGGACCGGACATAAACCCTGACAAGATCATTGTTAAACCAAATGCTGTTGATTCCAAAAGCCTTCCGGTTTTTGAAAGAATGGAGCCACCCCAGGGTGAACCCTATCGGCTCGTCTGTTTGAGCAGGATCGAACCCAAAAAAGGACTTGTGTATCTTGTCGAGGCTGTGAATATCCTGATCCAGGATGGGTGGCGCGTTGAACTTCATCTGGTTGGGACGCATGATGAAGGCGTTCGGGCAAGTGAGGAATACAAACAGGAACTGGATCGCCTGATCACAGAACTCGACCTCTGGGGCAAGGTCCATTTAGAGGGGCGGCAGAATCAGGAAGGAGTCATCAGGTTTTTGCAGATATCCCATCTTTTCGTTGCTCCCTTTGTTGAAACGGAGACCGGGGACAAGGACGGTATACCAACAGCACTCCTTGAAGGAATGTCAACTGGCCTGGCAACTGTGGCAACGGATTCCGGTTCAATCCCAGAGGTGATTGATCACGGTCAGGATGGTCTGATCGTGCCCCAGTGTAATCCTTCCGCATTGGCAGAAGCATTGGAAATGTTATTGAAGGATACCGAAAAAAGAAAACAAATGGGTATCGCAGCGGCCGAGAAAGTCCGCCGTGAATTTGATGTAAGCGTTTGTGATGCCTTGCTGCATGAACGAATTGAAGCCGCTATCAGGGATCGGTTTGGCTGCAAGTGACATGGTTTAAACGGTGATGACGGCAACTATCGGTAAGGAGTCCAGGCAATAATGAGCGATCTTCGGAAACCATGGATGGACATTTCCATGCCATCCAGTATTACAAATATAAAGACAATGCTCTCGTCAGAAGAGTTACAATACCTTATCTGGCTGACTGCGGAAGTGTTTGAAGGTTGGGGAAGTATTGTCGACCTCGGTCCATGGTTAGGCAGCAGCAGTGCTGCTCTGGCTGAAGGGCTCAAAATTGCTGGCAGAAATGAAAAGGTGTCCTGCTTCGATCTCTTTACCTGGGATAGTTCTTATATGGAGATTGAGACGGTTGAAGCTCGGAAAAACGGAGAGGATTTTTTTCAGGATTTTCTTCGGGAAACCAGAGAGTATAACAACTGGATCGTCCCGTTGAGACGAGATTTGACGGAGTATGTCTGGGATGGTGGTCCCATAGAAATCCTTTTTGTTGACGCCGCAAAAACATGGGAACTCACGAATGCCATAATAAGAGGGTTCGGTGCTTACTTGGTCCCTGGTAGGTCACGGATTATTCTCCAGGATTTCCGTTGGCCGACAGTCCACTGGTTGCCGTTAATTTTCGACAGCCGACCCGACCTTTGGGAAGAAACCGAATCCACAGATTATGGCACTACTGTTACCTTCACTCCTTTGAAACCGCTCTTCGGCCCGTCTGGGATTCATGATGATTACTCTGAACATTCCTTTCCGCTCAGGCCTGCGGAGCTTTTATTTCAATCGAGATTCTTGAAGGATAGTTCACATTTTCGCCATCTCTACCAATGGATGTTGTATCGGAAATATTTATATGAGGGTTCCCTTGAAAAGGCCTCAGTACTTAGAGGGGAGCTTGATACGACCTTTATTACCTCTGATCAAGTGGCTGGTTTGGATGATATTTCATGTTTGCTTGTGTCGGACGGATGGGATGCCTACAATCAGAAGGATTTTGAAAGATCCAGGCTGCTGGGTGAGAGAATCTTGACCATGAAGAATGGTCAGTCGTTTGAAGCTTTGCCTCTCCTTGGCATGTCGCATCTTCAATTAGGTGACCTGCAAAAGGCCGGGGAATACCTCCGGGAAGCGATCAGTAAGCTTCCAGAAAATCATTTCGTAAGACTCTTTTGCGCCGAGTTGGCAATTTTGGAGGAACGGCTTCACGAAGCGGAGAATGACGTTCTCGCAATTTTGCGATCCCCTGATGTCAATACATCCCTTGCAGAGTATTCCCTCTCGCTTTTGACCCGTATTTGGAAGACGAATTCTGTACAATCTGAGTATGCCATCGAAATCCTGTCAGGTATTGACGAATCCACTCTCAATACTCCAGTTTCACTTACTCATTTGGCGGATTGCCAGATAAAAGTTGGTCAGGTTGAAAAAGCTCTGGAGAACATAAAAAAAGCTTTGCAGATGAACCCTGACAACCAGCGAGCCCTTGAATTGCAGGAAATCTGTAGCCAAGACAATGGAGGGGCAGTTGAGTGACCCAAAAGTCTCGATCATAATTCCCTGTTACAACCTCGGCGCATACCTGGATCAGGCTGTGCAAAGTGTACTGGACCAGACCTACCAGGATTTCGAGATCATAGTCATTGACGACGGATCAACCGATCCGGTCACCCGTTTTCTTTTCGCTTCGTATCAGCGCCGGAAAACCCGGATAATCCGGACAGAAAACCAGGGATTGGCAAACACGCGGAACCTCGGTATCCGTGAGGCCTGCGGTCAGTACATATCATGTCTTGATGCAGACGACATGCTTGAACCTCAATTCCTGGAGCGGACGGTACAGGTACTGGATGAAAATACAGACATTGCCTTTGCTTCCTGCTGGCTGACCGGTTTTGGCGAGGCAGATTTTCAGTGGAATCCTACAATCTGCGCGTTTCCGCACCTGCTGGCGGAAGATACGGTCTGCACACCTGCCTTGACCCGAAAGGAGGCGATACTGGAGGCCGGGGGCTATGATTCTGATATGCCACTCGCAGGCTATGAGGACTGGGATCTTGCCATCAGCATGGTAGAGCGAGGATTG
>JBATKL010000238.1:0-3569 GCA_049669385.1 Candidatus Electrothrix sp.
CATACCTTCCTTCGGCAGACCCAAAAACAAAAGAACCTCGCTTATCTTGACGTAATACCACAAAGGGGTGTATAATTACTTTCGTTAATTTTACACTTATTATTATCAGGCAATTAACAAAAAAACAGCCCTGCCTTTCATCCGCCAGTCCAGAAAACTTCACCCACTCCTTATACAGTGGCAACGAGTTTATTCTTACTGACGGTCAAGTGCGGTCAACCCTAATCCATCTGCACCGGTGTTTTCCACCAGAACAAAAATGAAAAAAAATATCGCATTGTGCCTGCTCCTATTCTTGCTTTTTCCCCAAATGACAACAACTGTATATGGAGAAAACGTCAGCAAGATTATTGATTGGTCACAGAAAAAAACATGGGCAACCTCATCACTCCCTCGTGATTTTGCCGTCTCTTTTGACAAAAAGAAAATATTCATCCTAGAAGAAGACAACAAGGTACGCGTTTACGCAAATTCTTATAACGGCAACCGATTGGGCATAATCGACGTTTCCCCAACGACCGTTGCCATTGACATCTCCCCGCGCGGTGGAATGCTCTACCTCGTCAACAGCGACAAAACCTACACAGCTATAGAGATCACCTATAGGAAAAAAGACGACTCCATCGCGGACTGGGCAGTGAAACACACCTGGAAAACCGAAGCCCGCCCCCTTGATATCGCCCAGTCGTTTGATAAAAAATACGCTTTTATCCTGGAAAACGACAATAAAGTACACATTTACTCTATCACCGGCGAAAACCGAAAAGCATTTTCGGTTTCCCCAGGTACGCTTGCCATTACCGTTCCTTCCAGGAAAAGGACCCTCTGCCTGGTTGATCGCAACGCAAGATATACATCTGTACAAATCCCTTTACGGTAACGCTCCATCATTGTCATAAAAAAGGAAAACGCCTGAAAAAGCAAGTGCCTTGCTTGCATAATATTTTCCCGACGAGTATATTGTCAAAATGACTGCCCAACCTGTTCAAGGGACGCCGTCAACTAGAAAATACCTTATCGACTGAATACACTGAACCTGATTGCCTGAACAACCCATAAAGGAGAAAAGATGAAAAAGACGTTAACCTTATGTACTCTGCTGCTCTTGTCATCAAGCCAAGTACTGGCTGAGAATGCACCAGCAAAATCAAGCACCACTCTGAGCACCTCTCCCTTGTCTACGTGGCAAATGACTGTTACGCCGGTTGACTTTGCCCAGTCATTAGATAACAAACTGGTCTTTGTCCTGGGCAACGACAGCAAGGTACATATATACTCTTCTGCTGACGGTGCAGAGCTGGGTTCGGTCCCTGTCGCGAAGGAAACCGTTGCCATTGACATTGCTCCTCGTGGCGAGATGCTCTTTCTGGTGGACAGCAATAAGAAGTATACGGCTCTGGATATTTCCTTTGCCCAGGATATCGACACAGCCGGTTCGCCCTTTATCGGTAAAGAGAACGCTCCGGTTACCCTGGTTGTCTTCTCTGATTTTCAATGCCCGTTCTGTAGCAAAGTTCAACCGCTGTTGGATGAGATCCTGGAAAAAAATCCTGATAATGTGAAAATCGTTTTCAAACATCTTCCGCTCCAAATGCATAAGCAGGCCAAGCCCGCAGCACTCGCCTCTATCGCGGCCCATGAGCAGGGGAAATTCTGGCAGATGCATGATGCGCTCTTTGCTGTTTCCAAGCAGTTGAGCGAAGAAACCATTGAGAAGGCTGCCAAAGATATCGGTCTGGATATGGAGAAATTCAACAAAGATTTAGCCAGCCCGACCGTACAGGACAAGCTAAAAAAAGATATGGCTGATGCTGGCAAAGCGAGCGTCAGCGGAACACCTACCCTGTTTATCAACGGACGTCAGGTTAAAGGTCGGGGAGCTAATGTTCTCCAAGATATGATCGACCAGGAATTAGCTCCTAAAAAATAAACCAAACAAAACTCTTAAGCTTTGCGTACTTCTCAAAAGCTCACCGGAGAAACCGAGCAGAACCTGAATTTTGACGACTATGCTGTTGCTCAGGTTCTGTTCGGCGTGCATAATCATAACCTGAAGACTGTTGAGCAGGCAGTCGGGGTGCACATCTATGATCGGGGGAATACCCTGAACATCACCGGTACGGGGCATGCTGTCCAGTTGGCCACATCTCTGCTCACCCAGCTCTATAATCTTATTCGCAAAGGCTATCCTCTCTTTAGTCAGGATATCGTTTTTGGGATCAAAATCCTGGAATCTTCCCCATCAGCCTCTTTGGCGGAAATCTTTCTGGACAAGGTCTGCATCACTGCCCAGAAAAGAATTATTTCTCCCAAAAGTGTCCATCAGAAAAACTATATCGAGGCTATCCGCACAAACGATATTGTTTTCGGGATAGGTCCAGCCGGAACAGGAAAGACCTATCTGGCCGTGGCCATGGCGGTCGCCGCCTTGGCTTCGGAACTGGTCCAGCGCATTATCCTCACTCGTCCGGCTGTGGAGGCCGGTGAGAAACTCGGTTTCCTGCCCGGCGATCTGGCCCAAAAGGTTGACCCCTACCTCCGCCCGTTGACCGATGCCCTGAACGATATGATGGGCAGCGAAAAGGTTGCTGATCTGATCGAACGGGGAATAATTGAGATCGCGCCGCTGGCCTTTATGCGGGGCAGAACCCTGAATAACGGCTTTGTGATTTTAGATGAGGCGCAAAACACCACCAGCGAGCAGATGAAGATGTTCCTGACCCGAATCGGCTTTGATGCCAAGGCGGTGATCACCGGAGATGTCACCCAGGTTGATCTGCCCGGCAAACAGGCATCAGGGCTGGCTGAGGCAAATAAACTCCTCAAGGGAATCGACGGCATCGGATTCTCCCATTTTGACCATAATGATGTTGTCCGCCATCCTTTGGTGCAGAAAATCATTCAGGCGTATGATGGGCAGGCAAAAGGATAAGGATTTGACAAGAAATCAACACCTTATTCCCCCTTACACCGGGGTTCGTCGGGGAAACCCCCTGTGTTTTCCCAACTCTCTCTTCCAGACCCTCTTTTTCATTTTTTTCCTCTCGACCGTTCCGCCACCTCTCTACAACAAAGGTATCTCGTTGTAACACGGTGTGGATAGCTTATTATTTCCCTTTCCATAAAGACCGGAAAGCTGTATTGTACAATTATAAGTACAATTATAAGTACAATTCAGTAACCAATAAAGGGGGAAGAACGTATGGATTCGATAAATTACAGTGAACTGCGGGCAAATCTCAAGACAACAATGGACCGTGTCAGCAAGAACCATGAGCCGGTTATCATTACGCGCAAAAATCGCAGCAATTTAGTGTTGCTTTCTTATGAGGATTACTCGGCAATCGAAGAAACAGCGTATCTTCTCCGCTCTCCTAGGAATGCACAAAGACTCCGTGAAAGTATTACAAGTTTCAATGAAGGGAAAGGGCTGGAACGAGATCTCATTGAGGTTGATGAATGAAGATCATCTTTCATCCAAACGCCTGGGAGGACTATTTGTACTGGCAGAAAGAAAAAAAGAAGATCTTAAAAAAAATCAATGTGCTGATAAAAGACATACAAAGAAC
>JBATKL010000239.1:0-24050 GCA_049669385.1 Candidatus Electrothrix sp.
CCCTTACGCGAAACGCCCCTACGGGACAACCACGGTATATCAAATAACCCTCCATGTCATACAACCAGGACATCCACCACCGCCGTTCCATCCGTCCTTTACCTTTAACTGTTAACGTTAAACGTTACCCGTTATACAATATAGTGTATGATTCGCTCATTCAAAAACAACGCAACGAAAAAGATATTCAACCGGTTTCATTCCAAGAAAATACCTAGCGATATCCAGAGAGCTGCGTTCAGGAAACTGCGTATGATCAACAGGTCGCAGAATATTAATGACCTGCGTATTCCGCCCGCCAACAGGCTCGAAAAACTGAAAGGGGAACGGGCCGGGCAATACTCCATTCGTATTAACGATCAGTGGAGGATCTGCTTTAGCTGGGAGGACGGAGATGTGTTTGATGTGGAAATCGTAGACTATATCACAGGGGGTAAATGATGGAAATAAAGAAAATGGCACCCCTGCATCCGGGTGAGGTGCTGCAGGAAGAATTTTTGAAACCGTTGGGTTTGAGCCAGAATAAGCTGGCCTTGGCTCTTCACGTCCCTGCCAGAAGAATTAACGAGATTGTCCTGGGTAGAAGAGGGATCAGCGCGGATACGTCCCTGCGATTGGCCAGATACTTTGATATGTCCCCGCAGTTTTGGCTTAGCCATCCAGATGGATTTTGAACTAGACGTGGCGGAAGATGCTTCGGAAGAAAGAATAAAGAGGGAGATAATGTGCTGAGTTCCGTGCAGAGCGGCTTGCTTTTGCAATAGGCAGGGTAGGCAGGGTAGACCCAGGCATAACCTTCCTGTATCTCATCAAGATTACAGTAAAGAAACACCCGGACAGGTCAGCAGGAGATCGTCATTATCTTCTTTAAAATCCTCCCAAAAAGGAAAGGTCCTGCATTGTTCTGGACGATGGTTATATATTGTGCAGCGATGGTCAATAGGATCAAGGAAGCAGCAGAAATGCTCGTTGTTTACAATTCGTTCTTTAAGAGATAACTGCCCATCGATCTGCCGGACGTATTGTCGGGCAAAGGCGTCTGGCGATATACCTCTTGCGTCAGCCATCCCCCGCAGTTCCTCCATGCTGAGCCAGACATACCCTTGTCTTCCTCGACAGCATTTTCCTCTGCATTTTGTACAGGCATTGCTCTTGAAAAAATAGGGAAAGTCATTATGGTAATGGAGATTCTTGCAAGTCATAGAGGATGGTGTCCGGTTTCGGCCCTAGGCAGCCCTTTTTATCGACAATCGCGGGGAGTCTCGTTACGCAGTACCCTTGGTTGCTCGAAAAGAATAGAAAAGAATATTTAAGGAAATCATCTGAAAACAATAACACGGACAAAAAAATACTGTCAATGACTTCTGCTGAGTGGTAGATATAAAAGATTATCTTATAAGTGAAGGGAGCCCTTACTCAATAATAATCATGTTGTACTGGGGATAACCGGCTCCTCTACGTTAATTTTGGAGTTTGTTCCGATGTCTTTGATACCAACCTTTGCTGATCCTCTGTGGCTGCTGATCGGCGTAATTACCTGCCTTGCAGCCCTGCTGTTTATCATTCTCAAGAGCCTGCGCAGAAAAAAAGAGCTGGAAAAGTTTGCTGCTCCAAAGCTCTTAACCGGATTGACCGGTAATGTATCGCGTTCTCGGAGGCGTCTGAAAAACATTTTCTTTGTTTTAGGAATAGCTTTTCTCTTCCTTGCCCTGGCTGAGCCCCAATACGGTGAGCGCTGGATAGAGGTCCGACGTAAGGGGATTGATATCCTTATCGGGGTGGATGTGTCCAAGTCTATGCTTGTTCAGGATATTAAACCGAGTCGATTAGGGCGGGCAAAGCTGGCTATCCGGGATTTTGCGGCTCAACTGGAGGGCGACCGGGTGGGCTTGTTACCTTTTGCGGGAACTGCTTTCCTCATGTGTCCACTGACCACGGATTATGAAGCCTTTAATGCCTCTCTTGACACCCTGGATGTGAACAGTATTCCTAAAGGGGGAACAGATCTTGGCATGGCTATCAGGCAGGGGGGCAAGGTTTTGTCCAACGAGGCTAATCATAAGATTTTTGTGTTGGTTACCGACGGTGAGGATCTCAGTGAGGATGCGCTGAAAGCTGCTGAAGAGGCCAAAGAGCAAAATATGACTGTGTACACTATCGGGGTGGGAACGCCTGAAGGTGAGTTGATACCGATGCCGGCAAGGCAGGCTGGTCGATTTATACAAGATAAGCAGGGGAAATTTATTACCTCAAAATTGGATGAACAAACCCTCACTACCGTTGCCGAGATCACTGGTGGGTTGTATGTCCCGCTGGGCACTATGGGACAGGGGTTTGATACTATTTATGAACGAAAGCTCTCCTTGGTTCCCGAAGAGGAGCACGGGCAGCGGAGGCGGAAAATTCCTATAGAACGTTTCCCTTGGCCGCTCGGTGTTGCAGTGCTTCTGTTGAGTTTAGATTTTCTTTTTACCGGACGTCGAAGTGGTTGGGCCTTGCGCCTGCCCTTTGTCAAAACTGCGGGGAGACGAAAGAAGCGAGCTGTTTTATCAGTCTTCTTAGTCTTCGTGTTGGCAATCGGTGCAGTTGTCGGGTTCATACCGCCCCAGGCTTGGGCCTCTGAAGGAGAAGAGCTTTTCAGTGCCGGTGATTATGCCGGGGCAGAATCCTATTATCACAGGGCGTTGGAAGAGGATGCTGCCAATCCATCCCTCCATTTTAATCTCGGAGGCAGCCTGTATCGTCAGCAAAAATATGACGAGGCCGCAGCCGCTTTTACGCAGGCCTTGGGCACGGATGATCTCTCCCTTCAGGCTCGGAGTTATTATAATCGTGGGAACAGCCAATTCTTTCTGGGTGCCTCAGCTGTGGCAAAGGATAAGGAGCAGGCTCAGACACAGTGGAGTGCTGCTGAAAAATCCTTTGAAGCTGCCTTAAAACTGGACCCAGAGGACAAGGCGGCTGGCCATAATCTGAAGATGGTTAAAAAGAAGCTGGAGAAGTTGCAAGAGGAGATGCAACAGGCTGAGAAGCAATGCAATAATCCTCAAGACGGAAAAGACGGCGAGCAAAAAAAGGACGGGGAGCAGGACAAACAGGACAAGAAGGGTAAGCAGGACGAGCAGAAGCAGGGCGGAGAACAACAGCAATCTCCAGAACCGCAGGAAGGGCAAGAACACGAACAAGATAAAAAGGATCAGCAGGATCAGCAGGAACAACAGGATCAACAGGAAGGACAGGAAGACCAGAGCGGCTCAGCAGAAGAACAAGAAGCCGGTGCTGATCAGGAGAAAGCAAAGCAGAAGGCTGTGCCGGAACCGGAGAAGAAAGAGGATGCTCCCACAGCGGAAGATATTCAGAAAGCAGCGGCTGCCCAAGAAGAACAGCAGGGCAAGCAGGACAAAGAAGAGGGCAGGCAGATGAGTGCTGAGGATATGGAGCGGAGAGTGATGGGTAAAATGACCGAGGAAGAGGCGAAAAACCTGCTCAACAGCCTGAAAGGGGAACAGGGCGAGTTGAATTTTATCCCGCAAGGAACAGACATCGAAGAATCGGTGGATAAAGATTGGTGATGAGACGAATAACAAAGCGATTTTCTTTGGGCTGTCAAAGGGGAATGCAGGTCTGGTTGCTGTCTCTTCTGCTCACATGCATTTTATCTGCACTCGTTGTGGCTACGGCTGCGGCAGCGGATATTCAGGTTACGGCGGACCTGGAGCCAGCGAGATTCGCTGAGGACCAGGCCGCCCGATTTGTTCTTACCGTGACCGGGGCGAGATCAGCAGAGCCGGAGATGCCCACTGCTGAAGGATTGCATTTTGTTTATCAAGGGCCGAGTAGTCAGGTCTCCTGGGTAAATGGAACAATATCGTCTTCGATCTCGTATATTTTTTTGGTGCAGGCTGAAAAACCGGGCACTCACATCATAGGGCCAATCAACGTCACTGTTAAGGGCAAGCTCTACGCCACCGAACCTGTGCAATGTACGGTGCTACCTGTGCAGAGTACTCGCAGTCAGGCGAGAGGGAATCCTTCAGGGGCAGGTGGTGTGGCGAGTATCAGTCCTGATGGCGGTGAGGAAAAGGATTTCGGTTTTATGCGCATCCTGCTGGAGACCGAGCGTATGTATTCAGGGCAGATAGTTCCCTTTACCCTGAAAGCCTATTTTCGATCAGGACAACGAGTCACCCTCAAGTCAGCGCCACGGCTGAGCGGAGAAGATTTTTTACTTCAATCCCTGGATGAGGAGCCCCGTCAGCAACAGGAGCGGCTGAACGGCACTGTGTATACCTCCTTAACCTGGCAGGGAACCCTGTCAGCGGTCAAGGAAGGAAAGGCCCCCTTGACTGTGGAAATGGATGCAGAGGTGTTGGTTCGTTCAAAAAGCCGTTCCCGAGGAAATCCCTTTGATTCCTCCCTGCTGAGTGATCCTTTTTTTTCTGATATCCTGGGTAACTATACTCGACGTGATATTAAGATTTCCAGCCCGGAAAAAATAATCACCGTGCTGGACCTGCCAACAGAACATCGGCCTGCGGATTTCAGCGGAGCTATTGGTACCTTTAGCCTGGCCGTGGCAGCCTCACCGTTGGACGGGAAGGTCGGTGAGCCTATCACGTTGAAGATGCAGCTTAACGGCAGTGGGAACTTTTCCTTGGTCCAAACTCCAATCTTGACGGAAGACCAAGGGTGGAAGGTCTATCCGGCCTCGGAAACGGTGCAGGATCTGGGCGGCGATAAAGGTGAGAAGACCTTTGAGCAGGCCCTTGTCCCCATTCAACAGGGGCTGACCGAGATTCCTCCTGTTCGATTTGCTTATTTTGATCCCAAGGCTGAGGAATATGTGACCTTGACCAGCGATCCCATATCTTTGAGCTTGCAGGTGGCTGATGATCATAGAAGATCTCCGGTGGGAACTCGGGCGGGAACTCCGGCAACAGCACAGACCGACCCGCAGGGAGGAAGAAAAGACGTTTCTTTGCCGAATCCGGCATCGCAGCCAGCCCTGCATCTTGCTCCGTTGCACCCGGAAATGGGAAGGCTGGTTCCGGCTCTTCGCCCCTTGTATCAGAAGCTTTGGTTTCAGCTTTTCATAGCAGTAGGGTTGCTTTGCCTGTTTGTAGCCTTGGTGCTCCATCTTCGTCAGAGAAGGTTGGCAAGGGATCCGAGCATCCTGCGGCGTAAAGAGGTGCAGGGACGTTTGGCCGATTATTATCAGGGGATGCGCACGGCGCTTTCTGCCCAGGATCAGGAGGCATTCCATCAGCACTGCCGGGCAGCAATTCAGGAACGGACAGGTGAGGTCTGGGGACTTGCCCCGGAGACCGTCACCTTAGCAGACCTAGAGCAACGGCTGCCGGACGAGTCGCCACTGCGGACAGTCTTTACCCGTTTGGAGCAGAGCGGATATGCCGGCGAGCAGCTGGAACAGGCTGATGTAGAGGAGATTTTGCAAATCACGAGAAACGAATTGGATAAGCTGGCATGAAGCGAAATGTTTTTTCCTTAGATTGTATGGATTATATGCGGATATTAAAGACGACCTTGCTGCCGGTCATGCATAGCGTCATACTATGCGTCATACTGTGTTCGTTGTTTTCCTCCTGGGGAATAGGAGCAGCAGGGGCAGAGGAAAAGAATGCCGCCGCTTCCATGTTTGAGCAGGCAAATATTCTCTATACCCAAGGTGAATTTCAGCAGGCAGCTAAGCAGTATATGGGGATCATCAGCAAATACGGTGTTTCTGCGCCCTTGCTCTATAATCTGGCCAACAGTTATGCTGCTGCGGGAGAGGTTGGACCGGCAGTGCTCAACTATGAGCGAGCCTTACGGCTGAACCCTGGCGATGTTGATATTCAAGGAAATGTAGCGCAGGTGCGTAAGGATGCCGGTTTGTACCGTGATGATCAGCCCCTACAGAGGCGTTTGGCCGAAATGCTCGGGGCAGATCAATGGCTGATGATTGCCGGTTGTGCCTTTTTCTGTTTGGGGCTCAGTGCCTTGCTGGTAACGACGGGACGAGGGCAGGGGAAAAGAGCCTTGCATTGGTTGATGATAAGTTCTCTGGCAGTGCTCCTCTTGACCCTCCCACCTGCTGTTTTTCGTTATCAGGGCTGGAATATAGGAGTCGTTCTGGCTGAAGATATCCATTTAGTTATTTCACCCTTTGCTGATGCAGCACCGGCAGGCGATATCAAGGCGGGCAGGTTGGTCCGACCTGAGAGAGAGCATAATGACTATGTGCTGGTTACGACGGAAACGGGGAAGGCTGGTTGGTTGAACAAGGACAGCTTTACCTTGGTTGGGGAGTAAAACCAGAGCATCAAGAGGCTGGCAGTTCGCTTCAGGTCTCCTCCTTCTTTTTTGGTGGTGAACCGCCGGGCGGTTTGGCATTCAAAGGCCCGAGCTGCTCGACTTGCTCTGAGCGACGTTTTTCCTGCCAATAGAGTTCCTTATCTTTGAGCACGCTGTAGAGCCTGAACGCTTCTTTCTTGTTTAATCTTTCCAAGCGCCAGCGGTCAAGCTTGAAATCTGTTTCTTCCATGTACGGACTGGTGTCCTTATACGGATTATGATAAAAGAGGGAATCGTGGTAGCGGAAGAAACTAAGTTCTAACATAGAACAAAAATATCCTTCGGCGAGATGAATCGAGACGAACTGGCGCCATATTTTATCACTGATATCCTGTAATTTTTTGAAACACCCTGCCTCAAACAAGATGGCTCGATGATAGGTGATGACGAGTATTTTATAGCGTGTTCCTCCGAGTTCCCGAATAATAAGGGGCCGCTCCCCTTGCTCCTCAGCCGTGAACCATTGCCTAATTCTTTTTTCCAATGGCGTGATCGGCTCGTCCATTGAGCCAAAATTATGTCTTTTCTTATCCTCCTCTTTGCCCTCTTCCTCATCCTGAGAAAGCCACTTTCCCAGTTTTTTGCCTAAACGAGAGTCACTGTCAGCCAGTTTCATGGCAGGTCTCCTGTACTGGTTTTCAGCTTCACCCTTTGAGAGCCGCCTTCAAGTCCCTGATAAATGCTTTGACCTTCAAAGAACCACCGTCCCGGAAAGGGTGTATTTTAATGCTCCTGCCGTCAGGATGAACTATCCTGAAATCAGGATATCCTTGGACGCCTTTTTTATTGGTCAAGGCCTTCTCTTCCTCGCCGTTATCAGGGTTGATTTTAATCCTGTAGTATTTTGATAAGATCTGTTTTATTTCTGGATTGCTGAAATACTTCTCGTTCATCTTTTTGCAGAATCCGCACCAGTCTGTATAGACAAAGAAAATGTATGGTTTGTTTTTTTCCTTTGCCGCTTTCTCTATCTTTTCAAAGTTGGATGCCTTGGTGTACCATGTGTCGGTGGTCACTGCCTCTACGATGTGGGTACTGCCGATAAAGAATGCACCGATGATGGTTATAATCAGCAGGAGGGATGTGGGTCTTTTGTTCATTCTTTTTTTCCTTTCATGTCGTACTCAAGTTGGGGGTTGATATTTAACCGGAACAGATTATCAGGTAATATTTTGCACCATCCTGCATTCTGGATATGCGGAGCAACCCCAGAATTGGTTACCGATATTTGTGCCTCGCTGAGCAGTACGCAAGACCATAGGTTTTCCACATTTTGGGCATTTTCTCGCTGCTTCTGGATCGGCGCGACTTTTGAGATAGCGAACGTGCTGACGATCTGTCTCCCACGATGGTGTAAGCCGACCAGATTGAATCTGTGCTATTGCCTTCTGTACTTGAGCTTTCGACAATACCGATTTATGGAAGGATTTAATGTACGTAATATAGCCGCCGCCACAAGTGACGTTAGCTGGCATGGGCGATTTAAACGTACTGTCACCGACAAAAACAACCACTGAATGTATTGCTGCTGGAGGGATATCAAGTGAAGCCTCCAGCGTTTTGACGTGCTTATAGTTTTGATGGAGTGGATTTTGAAATTTAAATGATTTCTTGAAGAGTTTCTGGGTCCACTGCTTTTGCTTTTCTCCTCCGAAAATCCAGCCCTTCATGTTCTTCGTTTCTACGACGAAGATGCCAAAACAAGAAACAAAGACATGATCAATCTGCGTTGTGCCGTCCGGGGTTGGTAGCGTCACATTATGAAGAGCATGGTAGGTTTTGGAAGGGAGGCGTAACCATGCCGTAATCTTAACCAAGGATTCCCCAAGTATCCCTTTGAACCTGGGAGACCCCAGGAAGGCGAGGAATAGCATCATTGGGATGAACCACCAAAGCGTTTTTAACGCTTCATAGATGGTTGGCGAGAAAGTCATATAGGCCTACCCCACTGAAGTTTACCTAACAATCAGATTCTCTCCCTCCATCTCGACAGGCTGTTCCAACCCAAGCAGGTGCATCAGGGTAGGGGCGATATCCTTGAGCGCACCACCGTCCTTCAGGGTACAGCCTTTATGTTCCTCACTGACCAGAATAAGCGGCACCGGATTCAGGGTGTGGGCCGTATGCGGCTGTCCGGTCTCCAGGTTGACCATAGTCTCGGCATTACCATGATCCGCCGTGACCAACAGGACACCGCCTATTACCTGCACCTGTTCGGCAAGCCGACCTAGGCAAAGATCCACGGTTTCGCAGGCTTGAACTGCCGCGTCTATCACTCCGGTATGCCCCACCATATCACCGTTGGCAAAATTGAGAATCACCAGATCATAGGGCGTGCCTGCCACCGCCTGATTCGCCAGCGCCGCCAGTAAGCGGTCGGTGACTTCCACCGCACTCATGGTCGGTTTCAGGTCATAGGTGGCCACATCCCGTGGCGATTCAACAAGGATACGGTCTTCGCCTGGAAAAGGCTCTTCCGCTCCACCGTTGAAGAAATAGGTGACATGGGCGTATTTTTCTGTCTCTGCGATTCGTAGCTGATGCATACCCGCCTTGCTCGCCTCTTGTCCGAGGATGCGGGTTAGGCTCTGCGGAGGAAAGGCGACAGGAAAGGGAAAGTCAGCCTCATATTCGGTCATGGTGACCAACTCCAGCAGCTCAGGCCGATTACTGACATCAAAGCCCTGAAAGTCAGCATCGGAAAAGGCATAGCAGAGTTCCCGTACTCGATCAGCCCGAAAGTTGAAAAAGACAACGGCATCGCCATTGCTGATCTTGCCTACCGGCTTTCCAGTGCTATCAAGAAGGACCGTAGGTTTGATGAACTCATCAGTTTCCTTTCGCGCATAGGCATCCTTAACCGCTTGCAGGGGATTTTCTGCCGTCAGTCCCTGGCCGCCGACCAAGGCCTGCCAAGCTTTTTCCACCCGATCCCAGCGGGTATCCCGATCCATAGCCCAGTAGCGACCGGAAACCGTTGCCACTTCACCGCAGCCGATGTGCTCAATGGCGGCAAGCAGTTCTTCCATATAGCCAGCTCCGCTAGAGGGCGCAGTATCCCGACCGTCCATGAAGCAATGCACTTTGGCATCAAGCCCTCTGTCCCCTGCTATTGCCAACAGAGCTGCCAGATGATTGAGGTGAGAATGGACCCCGCCATCCGAGAGCAGACCGCAGAAGTGAATCCGGCTACCTGCGGCCTTGACTTGGTCCATGACCTTGGTCAGGACTAAATTTTCGGCAAACTCACCCAGTTCTACTGCCCGATTGATCCGGGTGTAGTCCTGATACACGATCCGCCCTGACCCGATATTCAGATGCCCGACCTCAGAGTTACCCATCTGGCCTTCAGGCAAGCCGACCAAGCCGTTATGGGCAACTAGGGTGGTTGAGGGATAGTCCGCAGTCCAGCGATCCATATTCGGGGTGCGGGCCAGGGAAACCGCATTGGTTGCTGATGCCGGGGCAAGCCCCCATCCGTCCAAGATTGCCAGAACTACCGGCCTATTGTCTGCCATCAATCGTCCTCCTGCTCCTCAATACCCAGTTCTTTCAGGTCCACCCGAGGGGCATCATGCCAAAGCCCTTCCAGGTCATAAAATTTTCGTTCATCTTTATAGAAGATATGGGCCACAACATCACCGAAATCCAGTAGGACCCATATGCCTTCTTTCAAACCCTCCGAGTGTGTATTGGTTACCCGCTTGGAGCGTAGTTCTGCCTCAAGCGTTTCAGCCAGCCCCTGGACATGGCGGGTGGAACGACCGCTCATAATGACCAGGTAGTCAGTAAAGGCGGAGTCATGAACATCTAGGATAACAAGGTCTTCTGCCTTGGTGTCCAGTGCAGTGCGGGCGCAGATCTCGGCCAGTTCTAGTGAGGTTCGTTCGCAGTGTTCTTTTTTTAGCTGTCGCATCTTATGATATAACTCCTATCCCGGCCCAGCGGGTCGGGACAACAAAGAATGAAAAGTGGCAGGATGAAGGAGTCACCCGGCACTTTCATATAAAAAATAAGTTTATGAGGTTCAAAGGAGTACCCTGACAAGAGAGGTCAGCTCTTCCCTTTTGGTGCCCTTGGCTTTCTCGGCGGGAATTCAAAGGTGATTTTTCCTTTACTGTCCATGCAGAGATATGCGTCAAAGGGTCGTTTTCTTTTTGAAATAAATCCGTTGATGAGCTCGGTTTTTCCATCAGTCAAGAGTTGGACAATATTCTCTCTGGTGATGGAGCGTTCCAGAATAGTTTTGCCGACCCGCAAGCCTATTTTTCGATCCCCTTCAAGAGCGGATTCCGACATATAGGCCATAGGAGTTTCAAAAACCTTGGTTTGATCCACAGGTGAGAGGCCTATGGGCTCCTGCTGTTTAATGGCTTCCATATCAAGGTCATCGGTGGAGTCGGCAAATTTAAAAGAGACCTTGGAGTCCTTAATAACGATGGAGGCGGTAAAGGGCTTCCCCTTTTTGGAGCGAAAATCCGTGTACGGTCCGACGGTTTCTCCGCGAATGAGGAGGACGATTTCGTTCTCCTCCATGATTCTGCCGCCGAGAATCTTGCGGATCATCAGTTTACCGTCCTCTGACTGGTAGGCTGTTGCGTTTTCAAAGAATGTAACGCCGTCAACCGGAGAAAACGGCGCCTCCTTGCGAACAGCTTCCTCGCCGGTTTTCACCTGTTCGACAATTTTGGCAGTCTGGTCGCGAATTTCCCGCATGAATTGCTTGCGGGTCATCTTGCCCCGGAGGATTTGACCGAGCTTGTACTCCCATTCACCGGTCAGTTCCGGTGAGGCAAGCACATCAATATCTCGTGCCTCCAGGAGGGCGAGCAGTTCAATGGCCTTGCCTGTGGGAATGAGCTCCTTTTGTTCCCGGACAACGTATTTTTCATTGAGCAACTTTTCAATAATAGCGGCACGGGTGGCAGGAGTGCCGAGGCCACGTTCTTTCATAGCCTCAGCCAGTTCTTCGTCATCCACCAGTTTGCCGGAATGTTCCATAGCCGAGAGCAGGGTGGCCTCGGAAAATCGAGCAGGTGGTTTGGTGACAAGCTTTTTTTGTTCTATTTCCTTGCAGAGTACGGGCTTGTCTTTTGGTAGCGCCACAAGGGTCTTGGCGTCCCCGGCTCCTGGCTTGGACCCGTAGACTGCCTTCCAGCCCGGTTCCACCAGAATTTTTCCTTCGGTAAGAAAGGTCTCCTGCTCCACAATGGAAAGGCGGCGGGTGTTATGAAAGATCGCCGCAGGAAAGAGGATCGCCAGGAAACGCTGCACAATCATTTGGTAGATCTTCAGTTCCGGTTCACTGAGGGTGCCGGGAAGGCCGGAGGTGGGAATGATCGCAAAATGATCGCTGATCTTTTTATCATTAAAGAGTCGTTTATTTTTTTGATTCTTTTTGAGATACTCTTTGCTGAGCGCCTCAGTGGCAAATTTGCCGTATTGCCACCCTTGCTGACGCTCCAGCACCTCATGGACGGACTCTGCATAATCTTCCGGCAAACAGCAACTATCTGTTCTGGGGTAGGTTATCAGTTTATGACGTTCATACAGGGCCTGGGCAAGGCCCAAGGTGTTTTTTGCAGAAAAGCCGAACCTGGAGTTGGCTTCCCGTTGCAGAGTGGTCAGGTCGTAAAGCTGGGGCGGAGTCTGGCTGGAATCTTTATGTGTTTCTTCAACCTCTGCTTCTTTCCCGAGGCATTTCTCCGCAATCGTTACAGCCTGTTTTTCTTCCCAAAGGCGTTTTTTATTGGCATGGGGATTGTCCGGGTCTTTTTTAAAATCCGTGTCAATCCAGATTCCCTGATAGACGGCATCTTCGCAGTGAAAATCAGCATGCAGTTCCCAATAATCGGCTGGAACAAAGGCGCGTCGTTCCGCTTCTCGCTTGACCAGCAAAGATAGGGTAGGGGTCTGAACCCGTCCGCAGGGCGTTTTGCGGAATCCACCATGGCGGGAGTTATAGCAGGTCAGTGCCCGGGTTGCGTTGATACCAATAAGCCAGTCCGCCTCGGAGCGACAGAGAGCGGTGTCTTCAAGGCTCTGCATTTCTTCATTTTCACGCAGATTTTGTAATCCTTCCCGGATAGAACTCAAGGTCATGGATTGGAGCCAGAGCCTGCGGATGGATTTTCCGACCACAGATCGGGTAGAAGCGTGCTTGAGAATGTATTTGAAGATGAGCTCACCTTCGCGACCGGCATCACAACCGTTGACAATGGTATCCACGTCTTTGCGTCGAATCAATTTGCTCAGGGCATTGTACTGGGTCTTGGTATTGGACAGTACGCTCAGAGGGAATTCTTCCGGCAGAATGGGCAGGTTATCCAGGGTCCATTTTTGAAATTTCGGGTCAATCTCTTCGGGAAAACCGATAGAGACAAGGTGTCCGACCGCATAGGAGACGATATAATCACCGCCCTCAAAATGGGTTTTGGATTTTGTGAATTTGCCGGGCAGGGCCTTGACAATGTCAGCGGCCACGCTGGGCTTTTCTGCTATGATGAGTGTTTTTCCCATGGTGAGTTTTTTCTGTGGCCAAGGGAGTTTGAATTCTTGGCTAACCTGTTCTGTTTTTTGTTTATTATTTTGCGAGAGTTCGACAAGTACTACAGTATTTCCCAAACAAACCAGGCTATCATCAACCCGGAAATAACCAGATTGGCAATCACCCCGCCCATAAAACCGAGAAAAGATCCAAAGCCGGAATGCAGAGCCTGTTTGATCTGCTCGCCCATAATCAGTTCACCAACGATAGCTCCGAGTAAGGGGCCGACAATAATGCCGATAGGTCCAAGGACAAAGACCAGCAGTGAACCGAGCACAGCGCCCCAGGCAGCAGCCTTTGAGCCGCCGAATATTTTAACCCCGAAAGCTGTGGCGAGAAACTCTATCAGGTAGCTCAGGGCAACTAACACGGTTTGTCCGACAAAGAACCAAGTAGATAAGTTGTCGAATCCTGTAATTACTCCGTAGGCCACAAAGCCGCACAGGATCAGCACTGTCCCCGGAAGGGCAGGGAAAACCGTTCCTACCAGCCCGCCTATAATAAAGGGGAGGCTTGCCAGAAATCCCCAAACATGGGGGTTCGCAAGGGTGACTGTATAGAGCGAAGAAAACCAGTCTGCTATTGCCTGCACATACGTCTCCGAGCTACAAAAAAACGAATTAACGAGAGTGACTTCACATGACTGTACACGACGTATGCCCGCTTCAGATAAAGCAGGGTAACAACAAAGAGGCTCAGACTGTGCAGGTTCTTCTTTCTGCACAGTCTGAGCCTTTGAGCCTTCGTACCAGTTGGGCTGAGATCGACCTTATTTGGTCAGGTGTTAACCACGTAATCGTTATTTCGCCTGCGCAGGCTGCTGCTCCTGCTGTACGGGAGCTGTATTCTTATATGCGGCTTCTTCTGACAGGTCCTGCACCATGAGATGCATTTTTTCTTCCATACCCTGTTGTGCGTTTTCCTGCTCAGTAATTTTAGAGAGCAGAACTTTTGTGTTGACCTTACAGGACTGCAAATCATTATCTATCTCTGCGAGGACTGCATTTCTTTCTTCAACGACCTTTTCAAAGCCGATGACCTGTGCCCGGAGAGATTCAGTTTCTGTTGCGGCTTCAGCCTGGTTTTTCCGGAGTTTCGCGATCCGAGCTTCTACCTGGGCTTTGAGTTTTGCCGTCCGGGCTTCAGTCTGGGCTTTGAGTCTTTCGAGCCGGGCTTCAGTCTGCGTTTTTTGTTCAGTCAGTTTTTTTGTGAGCTGTGTAACCTGAGCTTCTGATTTCTTTAATTTTGCCAGTGTCTCCTTATGCTCAGTAACTGTTTTTTGGATATTTTCCTGATGCTCAGATCCTGTCTGTGTCAGTTGAACTTGAGCTTTCTTTAAGGAGTTTTCTAGTGCACTTATTTTTTTAAGGAGGATTTTTTCTTCATTATTAAGGGTAGCCAGTGCTGATTTTTCTTCAGAGAATTCTTTTGTTAAGCGTTGAATTGTTGTATCTGCCTCGCTCAATTTTTTTTCAGCATCGGTAAGGGCTGCTGTCTTTTCTTGCAATGCTTGATGGGTATGGGCAGCCTTTACTTCGGCTGTGGCTAACTGTGCTTCCGCAGCCTCCTTGTCCAGGGTCAGCTGTCTGTTGGCACCGCTTTCGCTCTGTCCCCACCAGGAGGTCAGCAGTAAAAGTATAATCAGGGCTCCGATAAGAGAATTCTTGTTTAAAAAATTGTTCATCATGACCTAACTCCTATTAGTTATAAAAAGTTGTTCATTAAATTTCCGCATTATTTATCGTGAGTATCAGAGTACTCTTAAGGCGGTGGCAATCGCGTCGAAAATCACTCAAATGATGTATGATCAAGAGCGGCTAATTCCTTGTCGACACGGCTGAGGTTCCGTTTCACCTTAGCATCCAGCTCGGCAAGAGGATATTTTTGCAGGATACCTTCAAGAAGCGTTTTGGAAGAAAGAAGATGCTGTTTTCTGACCTTGGGATCTGTTGCGCTGTTGGCACGTTGAAAGAAGTTTGCAGCTTTTTTTCGTGTCTTCTGTCCGGCTGCCAGTGAGGCTTTTTTCATTTTCTTGCGTGCCTGTGTATCCAAAGAGGTATTCAGCATGTCGGTGTACAGAGCGATAGCCTTATCATACTCTGTTGCCTGGAAGGCTTTTTCTGCCACATCCCATTTTTTTTGCAAGGCTGTGTCGGCAGGTTGTTCAGGAGAGCTTAAAGTCTTTTGTCTGCTCTTGGATGAACGGTTTGTTTCTTTTGGTGTAGACAGTTCAGCAGGCTGCATCGCTTGATCTTGATCTTGAGCTTGAGTCGCTTGAGTTGGTTCCTGATCAGCTGGTTCCTGATCAATAACAGTATTCGGTTGACTCTGTACTTCCTGCGGGACATCTCCGGTCACCGTAATATCAGGGGCTACTGCCTCCGGGGACGGTATAAGGTCCTCTTTTACAGGTACTTGTACAGGCGGTTGTACAGGGTAGTATACCGGGGGCGGAATGGTGAGAGAGTTCTTTCTCTGTTGTACGATATCCTGTTTATCAAGAGGGAGTATATCAAGAGGCACTTTTTCCAGTAAGGCCAGTGCGTCCCTACGTTGTTGATTTGCTACTAAGCGGTCGAATTTTTGCAGGAGTCCCTGGAACCATTGTTCCGCCACTTGCTTAGCCTCTACCTCCATATTCTCAACATTGAAGCGAAGGGGTGAGTCGGGAAAATTATGGATAAAAGCACGGGCCTGCTGAACAACAGTGAACCCGTCTTGTTCAGGATCGGGTGTCATCGAACTGAGCAGTAAGGCTGCATAAGCATCGACTTTTTCTCTCTGGGAGTCGATTGATTGCAAGGCGGCCAAGTGCTGTTTGTCAAAAGCCGCGTTCATCTGCTGGAGTTCTTCATACAGTATTTTTGCAGGCAGGTAGTTTCTCAGGGCAAATTCAAGCGTTGATATTTTTTTCAGTATTTTTATCTGGAGCGTCCGATTACCTGTTTGACGGACATTGGCCAGGAGATCTCTCAGAATACCCCGGGATTCCTGTTCTTTTCCTTGTTTGAGCAGGGATTGGGCATATTGATATCTTTCCTCATAATTCGGCGTCGGGTCAGTTAAAGCGAGCAGATCAACCGCAGGGCTGTTGATGTTTTGCCTGTACTGGTTTTGTTGATAGTTAGTGAAATCAATAATTTTCGATTGAGGGGATTCACTAGAGTCTTCAGCACCAGAGATAGGGTCTACAATTTCCTCAGGTATATCCTCAGGTATAACGGGCGGAACGATACGCAGAGGCTCTGCGGATAATTGTTTGAACAAAGCCGGGCACATTCCTTCGAGGTAGGTAAAATCCCTGTTTTGGAGATGTTGCAGGGACATAATGATACTTTCGTGGGAATCAGCGATATTACGGTCATTGAAGAGTTGGATCTGCAATGCTGTGTATGCGTCATGCAAGGCTGTTACCTTGTTTTGGCAGGAAATAAGTTTTCTGGATTGCTCCGGTGTACGATACCGGGATTTGCTCTGCTCCAGCTCTTGCCAGGATTTTACTCGTTGCGCGTAGAATGGAATTCGACCGCGTACAGTTGCACGTATAGGCTGTAGTACCTGTCTGTTATAGGCGAGTTGTTCAGAGGGAGATGACGGTAGGTCTTGGTTGCTTGCTGGCGGTGCGTAAGGAGCTGTGTCCTGAGAGAGCTGTGGTGTCGCCTGCATAGGTTCTTGTTGCTGCTGTAGCATTGCGGCCTGTCTCTGCGCTGTTTCAAGTGTTGTCGGCAGTGTCGGTCTTTCTTTGTATGGTTGTACTTTTGGTCTGCCAGCTGTACACCCGGAAAGAATAAATGCTGACGCCACTCCTAATAGCAGCAGTTTGAGATTGGGACTCAAGGAGAGAGACGAAATATACATTTTCTTTTTTGTAATAGGGGTTAAGCTGCTGTATCTTAAATTATTCTTTGTAAATCTATTTGGTTACCTGTTACTGCCGACCGTATTTTTTGTCAGGAATGCGAAAGAAAAGGCAGGGCTGTTGTTGCTGATTCCTGAGGCTGAAGACTGTCACCACGAGGGAAAGCTATCAGAAAACGGGAGTCTGTACAATTCCTTTTTTACTCAGTACAGAAAAAAAATGTAACCACCCGGTCCTGCAACCGGAGTTAGGACTGATCTCATCGGCACATTGATAATACCAGTTCTGTGGACAGGGTGGCTATGAAAAAAATCTTTTCCTTCTTTTCCTTCTTTTTTATTACGGCTGTTGATTGAGCCAGAAAGGGATGAATCGGCGTTTCATTGTAAAACCATTGTTTTCATCCACAGTCCCGTGTCCTAAGACAACAGGGGTATCCGGTGTGATAACAGTTCGTTCTCCAGCTCTTCCCCCGCTTCTAATTCCTCCGTTTTTATGCTGTACCGGGAGAAAATATTGTCCGGTGTCTGGATATTTCAGGGCAATGCCATCGAATGCGAGATCCACCGGATCTAAACGATCGGCAACACCTTCAAGAGAGTACAGGGCTTCGGCAATTTTACTCCAGGTCGGCAGGGCGCCTTGGGAACCGCTGATGCGAGTGGAATCCTTTTTCATGGGATCATTGTCGTCAAAGCCAACATATACGCCGACGGTGTAACCGCCTTCAGTAAGGAGTAAGCCTCCTTTCTGTTCAGTTTTGGTTGGAACGTATCCGAGAAAAGAAGCATTACGGAAATCATTTGCCGTGCCGGTTTTCCCCATAAGCGGCAGGGGAAGGTCCAGTTGTTGCAATTTGGCATTTTGTTCATCATCCTTACTCTCCAAGCGGACATTCTTCAGGGCATAACGTCCTGTTCCATAACGGACAACATTATGGAGAATGCTTTTGATTTCATTGCTACTTTTCTGATCTATCACTGGAGTGGCTGCTGTTTCTCTCGCATAAATAATTTCGCCATCTGCGCCTACAATCTGTTCGATAATAGCTAACCCTTCTTGTTTGTTGAGGTTTTCTTTTTCTGCTTCCTTCTGGTTTTCGTGCGTAGGCAGGTGAACGGAATAATTCTTGCCAGTTACCAGAGTCTCGTACATTCCTACTGCCTCTAAAAGCGAGATAACATTTGAGCCCAGAGGAAAAGAAAGTACCGGGTCAAGTCGACTCGATATACCGCATTCACGGGCAAGGCGTATCAGATACTGTATGCCGAGCATGACTCTGTAATCGGAAAGAGAGGTGAGTACTTGCATGGAATACGTTTTATGCGTAGCCAAGGCATTCCGTTCGACCTGCATTTGCAGTTCGATCATTTGAAGACCGGCTGAACTAACCCTGCCTTCGAGAAGGATGTTGTCCCATAAGGCCTCTTTTTTCGAGGAAAACAGCCGAGAAAGTCGCTGCCGGAGAGCAAATTCGCTGATTGGCTGCCAACTTTCCGGCAACTTGCTGTTCATTGTATAAATCAGCTGTCCCTTCTTATTTTCAGCAAAGGTTCCGGCAGGGTGCTCGCCCTTCAGCTCTTCCGGTGTCTGTTGGTTGAAGAAGGCAAAAGGATTGCCGAACCATGAGGGGAGCTGCTCAATGTATTGGCGAGATTTCTGTAAAGCTTGACCAACTGTTTTTAATTGCAGATAGCTTCCATGCAACATGGAGATGCGACTCCAATTTTCTGACCGCTGGCGGGCTTCGAGGCCTTTTTTCTTTAAATTTTGATATATTGATGAACGAAATTTTGGGAAAGAAAGCCCGTAATGGGTTCTTTGCCATTGGCGATACTCTTCAGCCCGACCATCAAACAAGAAGTCGGCCTCCAGTTTTTGAACAGCCAATTCATAGGCCGCACGATCGAGGGTGCCAGAGGTGATACGGATGCCGAAGGTGTCACGCATGCGGCTGCTAAATTGTTGGTAGTTTTCTTTTTCTCCGTTGTTAACTCTAGGAGCCATGTCAAGAAAAACTGCCAATTCCTGGAGTTGTGCCGGATTGAGTCGGTCAGTGAGATGGTACAGCAACCAGACGGCGGCCACATTTTCCGATTTTACTCCGGCCCAACTCAGAGAGACGTGGTGAAAAGGGCTTGTATGGTCCGGCCGGGGAAAATACGATTCTCCTAGAAAGAGGAAAACGTTTCTCTGGTTATCAAGCTTATCCAAGGGGGTCCACCCTAATTGCAGGGCAGCGGCAAAGAGAAAGGGCTTGAGGGTCGATCCCATAAGGCGTTTTGCAGCAACGGCCCGATTGAAAAAACGATTTTCCATGCCGCCTGCCATAGAGCGAATCATGCCCTGCTGCATAACCAGAGCCGCGCCTTGCAGCTTCGGATAACGTTCAAGATCCAAGGTTGGCGTGCCGTCAAAGAAGTCAATCTCTCTGACACTGACGTAAATGCTGTCATGAGGCTGTAGGCGAGAGAGCAGCTCTTTTAGATCTTTTTTCTCCGGTTTTGCCCAACGTTGTTTGCGATACTTAACAAGAGCCACGAGCATTCGTTCCAATCCTTGGCGATCAATAAAACCTTCTGGGCGCTTAGAGCCGAAGCTTACCGAAATAATCGGTTGTTCAGGATCAGTTTTGTCTATTTCTTTAATGGTCCCGAAAAGGAATCCTTTTTTGATGATTTCTCTGTCTCCTGTCTTACCCTTATATTCCTGTTGAATTTCTTTCCTGTCATAACCGCGCAGGCGGACATCAAGGCGGGAGAGGTCACGACGGAGACTGTATAAGGTTTCTGTTTGCAAGGCATGATCAACTGTGCTGATAATTCGGGCACCAGAGGTGGAAATGTTGTTAATTCCGTGCCGTGCCAAGGCACTGGTAATCACTTCAGACTCTAGGCCCTCTTTGACCAGATCCATAATTGTATTCAGGGCAAAACGAGTTTTGCCGCGATTAAACATAATATCGTTATCGTCTTTAAGAGCCTCAGTATATTCAGTCTGACTGATCATACCGAGCTTCAGCATGTTCCCCAGAACATACTTTGCTCGTTCTTCAGCACGTAATCTGGCTTTTTGGGTGGATACCTTGTCTTTTTTTATAAACGGATTATAAAAATTTGGCTGTTTCACCGAACCTGCAATAAACGCTGTTTCCTGGAGAGTTAATTCGTTTGGCTCTTTATTGAAGTAGTATCGGGCCGCAACACCTAAGCCATGTCCATTACCGCTGACATAAAATTGATTGCAATAGAATTCAAGGATCTGCTCTTTTGAAAAACGATACTCCAGACGAAGAGCAAAGAGCATTTCCTTAAGTTTTGCCTCATAGCTGCGTGATTCACGTTTAAAAAGGTTTTTTGCCGTTTGTTGGGTGATAGTGCTGCCGCCCTGGACAATACGACCTGCTTTGAAGTTTGCGATCATAGCTCGGATAATACCATAAAAATCAATGCCATAATGATTGAAGAACTGATCGTCTTCCGCCGCAACAATGGCATTGACGAATTTTTCTGGCAGTTGATCGTACTTGAGGTATTGACGATGGATATCTTCAAACAGTACACCGAGTTTTTCCTTGCCGTCTCGATAATAAACAGGGCTTTCTCGACCGAGAATAGAGGAAATGTTTTCCGGGGTCATTTCCGGGCAGGGGACTTCGGTCACTAAATAGTAGACCCATCCTAAGGTGCCAGCAGCAGTAAGCAGCCCTAAGAAAGAAAGGAAAAAAAAGAATTTGAGAAGGAATCTGAAAAAACGACGCATGGATGAGTTAATTAGAGTTTGAAAAAAGGTGATTTGAGTTTTCGGCACCTGTTTTTTTATACGAAAAAAGAAATATTGAACGAGTTGCGAGCATGGTGGGCTCGCGCCATTGAATGGCTTTGCAACACAACCAAAAAGAGATTTTTTTCCTTGCTCTGGAAAAGGGGTTGGATCCGGTTGTTAATATAGTATATTTGTAAAACAAAATCAGAACAATTGTCAACAATATGTTTTTCCTTGTAAAATATTCTTTGTCTATGGTACCCTTTTCTCTAGGGTGTTTTTTCGGTTTGGTGTTATTTTATCTGATCGTTAAAATAAAAAATAGTCGGATTCCGGCTGAAAAGTTGTTTGTTATGTTACGATAGCGTGAGAAAGAATGAAAATATCCTTGTTGCTCCCTCTTGTCTCTCTTCCTTTTTTTGCTGCTTGTTCTCCTGCGGTTCATAATACTGATCCCCTCAAGAATATCAATCAGGAAGAGGCGGCAGCCCGTTCTTTTTCGGCAGAAAAAAACAGTGAAGAATCCGAAGGTATTAATCATAAAAAAGTTTTTGTTCCTCCTCGATCGGCAGGAAAAGCATTGGCGAAAAGAACTGCTGCAAACAATCTGAGGAGCAAGGGTTCAGGTGTTCAGCAGGCTGTTGTTGTTTATAGTTCTGAATTAGTGCCTATTGTTGAAGCGGCAGTTGAGATTGAAGTTGAAGGAGAAGAAAGAGCAGCAGAGGCTCTAGAGGCTGAGGGGGGCAGGAAAACTGAAAAAGAGCCTCGTTCGTTTACTTCGTTACCCGCATTGAAACAGAGGTATAGCAGCGCGGGAAGATTTCTACCCGCTCCCTCGGATTCTGCTACGAGTAAAGGGTCGCGTTTGTTTTCTTCATTGCCCGCATTCAAACAGAAGAACAGCCGCACGAGGAAAATTTTGCCCGTTTCCTCAACTTCAAGCTCAGCCTTAGCCTCAGGTTTTACTGTGAGCAAAGGTGCTGCGCAGGAGCTTGACGAACTGCCACCCATCTATATCCCTGTCCAATCTGAGCAGGAATTGAAAGAAGAATTGACAGCTTTAGAGAAGACAGGTGCTTGGGGCGATAGCGGTGAAGGCAAGCAAGATGCTCTTTCTTCCTATGGGATACAGTGTGATCTGCCCAAATCTTTTACCCCTGTCCGGATCAACTTGGATGTCGACTTTTTATCTTCTGTTGCTAAAGGGAAGGATTCTGTGCAACCAGTACAACCCCTACAGCCGCTACAAAAAGAGCAGGCGAAAAAGGTGGTGTGCGATTTTCCAGTGATCATAAATAAACAGGTAGAATTTTATCTAGATCAGTTCCAAAATCGACAACGGAGAACCTTCAGGCATTGGTTGAAACAATCAGCCCTCTATTTATCGGTGATTGATAAAGAATTGAAAAAGGCCGATCTCCCCCGATCCTTGGCATATCTTGCTATGATTGAGTCCGGTTTTAACCCCGTTGCTTACTCTCCTGCTGGTGCTTCCGGGCTATGGCAGTTTATACCTGCTACAGCACGTAGTTATGGGTTACGTGTTGATTCCTGGGTGGACGAACGTCGAGATCCCGAGAAAGCGACTCGGGCCGCTGTGTCCTACCTTGAGGCCTTATATAAACGGTTCGGTGATTGGCAGCTTGCTGTTGCGGCCTATAATGCCGGTGAGGGAAAGATTCAGCGGGGGCTGGAAAAGTACACGGCAAAAAATTTTTGGGATCTTGCTGCGGAAGATTATTTACCTCTTGAAACAAAACGCTATGTACCTAAACTGATTGCAGCCATTATTATTGCCCAGGATCTGGAGCGCTATGGTTTTCAGTCTGTTCCTGAAAAGGACGAGCAATATGATATTGTCAAAGTTCCGTCTCAGACTCCGTTGTCGGCAATTGCAGCAGCAGGCGGGTGTTCGGTTAAAAAAATTCGGCAACTGAATAACGAGCTGCTAAAAAATCAGGTGCCCCCGACAAAGGGCATGTATTCGATAAAAGTACCTGTTGGGAGCAGTACCCGTATTGCTGCGAACCTTGAGCAGGTTCGTGCTGATGAAAAAAGAAAAATTATCCATAGGCTTCGCCGGGGCGAGACCTTGTCCGGGATTGGCAAACGATATAATATTTCTGTTGATATGATTATGCGATGGAATAATATTGATGATGTTCGGCGGATTCGGGCTGGTCGTAAGCTTGCTCTGTACCCAAACGGAAAACCCGGTAGAGGAGTTGCTCAAGGCGAAGGAGAGATGACGGTCAGTTATTATAAAGTTCGTAACGGCGATTCTCTATGGTCCATAGCTCGTAAACATCAGGTCTCCACACGGGAGATCAAACGGTGGAATAGCCTGAGCGATAACCTGCTTCAGCCGGGAGAAAAATTGGTTATTAAAAAGAGTTGATTTGTCCTTCGAGGGGCGTGATATGTATGTAGGCAACAGACGATGATAAACAGGGCAGTAATGAAGAGAAGACTGTGGCGTAAGGTTCATCGTTGGGCCGGACTCTTCCTGCTCGGGTTTGTTCTGTTTTATAGTTTGACGGGCCTGTTGCTCAATCATAGGAAGTCCTTTGGTTATTTTCAAAATCGCCACGAGACGGTTTCGGAAATCAAAGTCATTGAAACGCAGCGGCAGGATGCGCTGAACCGCGTGATTGATAACTATAAACAGCAGATTGGGCGCGATGATGATCCAGCAGTAATTCGTCTGAAAAAAGGAGGGATTATTGAGTTTCTTTACGGCTCTCACGGTCGTACAACCTATGTTATTGATTCGATGAAGGGGATTATGACCCGCATCGACAAAAGAGACCAGCAGCCGTGGCATTCACTCAACAGCTTGCATAAGTCGTACAAGGTTGCATAAGTCGTACAAGGTTGCAGATGGTTGGATATGGTTGACGGATTGTATCGCGGTTCTGATTATTGTCCTCGCCTTGAGTGGGCTGGCTGTTTTTCGTTATACGTGGTTGGACGTTCTACTGCTTGTGTTCGGAGGGCTGGTGATGGTAGTTGCTGCTCTCTTGGCGTAATTTTAAAAAATAATGTGTGACTGACATGACGTTGTTATGGCATGATTATGAGACCTGGGGGATTAATCCCCGCAGGGATAGACCTGCCCAGTTTGCAGCTCTTCGAACAGACAGTGAGCTGAAGGAGGTGGGTGAGCCGATCATGCTGTACTGCCGTCCGACCGATGATTTTCTCCCTCATCCCGAAGCAGCAATGCTGACCGGCATTTCGCCGCAGGAAGCAGCAGCAAAAGGTTTGAACGAAGCAAGCTTTTTCGAGCGAATCAATACCGCCTTTTCCGAGCCCGGAACCTGTGGCGTCGGCTATAACTCGATTCGTTTTGACGATGAAGTAACGCGTTTTGGTTTTTATCGTAATTTTATCGACCCGTATGCCCGTGAATGGAAGAACGGTAATACCCGTTGGGACATTATTGATTTGGTGCGACTGGCCTATGCTTTACGCCCTGAAGATATCAACTGGCCCCAAAAGAAAGACGGTCGCGTGAGTTTTAGG
>JBATKL010000240.1:0-2046 GCA_049669385.1 Candidatus Electrothrix sp.
GTGATGGCCAGGCCGCAGCACGCATTGTACAAATCCTCAAGGGATTTCGAGCAACCCACTGCCCCTGATCTTTCCTGATAATCGCCTCGATGAAAGTAATTGGTCCGAAAGCAAACGCAGAAATACGATCTCACTCTAAACCATTTACAAGCGAAATTCCAAAACTTAAGAAATTAGCTTCGTCTCTGAAGTTAGTAGGCCTAGCAAATGATACAAAATGGAATGAATTAATTTGAGTGTACCCTTTTCCTGTGAGCCCGAACATAATATAAGAACCCTGCGTTAACCTCTTAAAAATATAGAAGAGAATAACAAAAAAGCATTCTGCTCAACCTTTTAAAAATGGTATAATCACCATATATAAATGTCTCAAAAAAGGAGGACAAAATGCAAGCATATTCTATAGAGCAAAGCATAATGGAAGGGCAAAGTGAAGCCAATGACCTCTTCGAGTTTGTAAAAAAGAACGCGGAAACTTTTGATGCGTATGATATTGAACGCTCTATTTTTGAACGAATGCTGAAAATTGGCAATACTGCGATGAAATGTTATTTTGCGGCAAAAGGTACGGGGGACGTAGGGCCATCTTATCTAACCGAAAATAAATCTTTTTTAAAAAAGGATAGTCAGTTGAGGGGGCGGCAATATTTTTCAGTTTTCGGCAAACTGACCGTTCCCAGAAGTTATTACCACCTCAAAGGTCAGAAAGGTATATGTCCTTTGGATGCTGCTGCCAACTTCCCGGAGCGTTGCTATTCCTATTTACTCCAAGAATGGATGAACCTTTGCAGTATTCGCGATTCTTTTGAAGAATCACATGTTACCCTTTCCAGCCTTTTAAAGTTGGATATTAGTTCCAGTCGTTTTGAAGTTGTAAATCGTGACGGGGCTGATAAGTACGATAAATTCTATGTGGATAAAGAGTTGCCAGCCTCTGATACTGAAGGCGAGTTGCAGGTGCTTCAATTTGATGGAAAAGGAGTACCGGTCATAAAAAGAGAAGCGGCAAAAATTAAGGCTCGTCTTGGCAAGGGAGAAAAACGACAGAAAACAAAAGAGGCAACGGTTGGTGTAAGTTATACGATTGATCGGGTTAGCCGAACGCCTGAAGAAGTAGCAGAAAATCTTGTCTATCCGGAAAAGCGGAGAAAAAGAGAGGGGAAGCAGGAAGTTTCTTCCACGCGATCTAAAAATATTCGTCGAGAAGCCAGTCTTACACGATCACGAGAAGAAGTTATGAGCGACATCGTCATGGATGCCCAGAGAAGAAATAGAAAGAATAAACGTCCATGGGTAGTCGTTATGGATGGAGCTCTTGGCCTATGGAATGCAATTGCATTGGTTTTGTCTGGCGTCAACTGGGTTGGAATCTTGGACATTATTCACGTTGTTGAATACTTATGGAAAGCAGGTAATGCCCTGTACGGAGAAGGTAAACCGGAAACCCAAAAATGGGTTTATAATCACTTGTTGGCCATTTTGCAAGGAAGAGTTGGGCGAGTAATTGGTGGCTTGAAACAGGTAATGACCAAACGTGAGTCTCAGTTATCAAAAAAGAAACAAGAAACCCTTCAATCTGTCATACGATACATGGAGAACCACAAACAATGGATGAAATATGATGAGTATTTACTGAAAGGTTATCCGATTGGAAGTGGAATCGTAGAGTCAACATGTGGTCATACAGTGAAAAATAGAATGGAAGGAGCGGGCCGTCGATGGTCTCTGGATGGTGCAGAATTTATGCTGTTGCTAAGATCAATATATACAAGCAACGATTGGGTAGAGTATTGGCACTTTAAAAGGCAGAAAGAGCATGAACGGCTTTACAATTATAAAGCTACCGACCAGGGATATGCAGATGATTATCTGGAAGAGAAAGTGATATGAGGTAGCTCTCATACAGAAAGGGTACACTCATATGTTTTTCGATACCGTCGAGGACTGCCGCACGGGCGACATGCAGCCGGTTACGCTCCTGAGTTCTCATGGCTTCGAGGGCGTCGCGACGGGCGACGAGAGCGCGGAGTTCCCGAAGCGTTTCGG
>JBATKL010000241.1:0-2688 GCA_049669385.1 Candidatus Electrothrix sp.
ATCTCAACGCAAGGAATAAAATAATGTTGGAACTCACCATTCTTATACCGTTACTGGCTGGCGGCGTAATCATGTTCTTCCCGGTGACACTGGGTCGGAAAATCATGATTGCTACCGGCCTGATTCACCTGCTGCTGACTATTACAGCAGTGACTGGCAAGGCAACGCCTTGTGCGTCCAAATATTTCTCCACAACTCCAGAAGGCCTGCTCATTCTGCTGGTTACCTCCTTTGTCTTTTTCTTTATTTCGATCTATGCTTCCTCCTACATGGAAGAAGTAGAAATTTCCAGTGAGCCGATCTATCTCGGCTGCACGATGTTCTTTCTGGCCAGCATGTCCATGGTCGCCTTAGCAGATCATATCGTGGTACTGTGGATAGCCATCGAGGCCACGACCCTGATGAGCGCCCCGCTGATCTTTCTTCATCGTTCCAAAACTGCTCTGGAAGCGACCTGGAAATACGTGATGATCTGTTCGGTGGGCATCGCCTTGGCCCTGCTGGGTTGTTTTCTGATTGTTCTGTCTATGGATCTGGGCGGAGTCGATGTGCCGCTTACCTTCAGCTCCCTGGCCCTGGTTGCCAAGCAGCTTGATCCGATCTGGCTCAAAGCCGGTTTTATCTTCCTGATTATCGGTTACGGCACCAAAATGGGTCTGGCTCCCATGCACACCTGGCTGCCAGACGCGCACAGCGAAGCACCCAGCCCGGCTTCGGCCCTGCTTTCCGGCGCTCTGTTAAACTGCGCCTTTCTCGGGGTGTATCGCGGTCATCAGCTCCTCTACCAGGCAGGCCTTGGTGAATTTTCAGGGAACATCCTGATCGGCTTTGGCCTGCTCTCCATGCTCGTAGCCGCAATATTTATCTTTGACCAAACCGGTTATAAACGAATGCTGGCCTATTCCAGTATCGAAAACATGGGCATTATCGCCTTTGGTGTAGGTATCGGCGGATTAGCCACCTACGGAGCCATGCTCCATCTTATCCATCATTCCTTGATCAAGTCTTCTCTGTTTCTGTCTGCCGGAAATATTTTATTGGGATACGGGAGCAAGCTGATTGAAAAGACGGGGAATATGGCACAGCTTTTCCCCAAGACCTTTATCGCCTTTTTTGCCGGATTTGCCGGAATCTCCGGTTTCCCCCCCTTTGGTGTTTTTATCAGCGAATTACTGATCATCATGGGAGCTTTTCAACAAGGCCGTTCTGTACCAGCAATCATTTTCATCATTGCCCTGATTTTTATCTTTGCAGGGGCCTCCCGACTGGTTATGAAAATGAGCTTTGGAAAACATGAAGGTGAGATACTTGTCGAAGAAAAATTGATAAGGGTGCTGCCGTCCTATGTCTTACTCTTCACCTCATTCATACTCTGCGTCTGGCTGCCGGATAGCCTGTATGAGATCATCCTTTCAGCAATAGCCACAGTCGGAGGCGGGATCAATGGATAAACTCCTGTACATACACAACGGGGAAAGAGTCGATCGCTCTGACATCCCTCATCTTTCTTTTCATGATTTTCGCAGTGAGCTGCTTGATTTCACTGAAGCAGGCGGCCAGATAGTGCAGTTCTTCGCGTAAGAAGACAACGGCTCCCTGAAGTTGCTTGCCGTGCTGCGCAACGAGAGTAACGATAAACTCTGTGTTACCGGCTGCGATGCCCCGGACAGCTTTGACTCACTGACCGCTGTGACAGAAAAATTTCACATGTTCGAGCGGGAGCTCGGAGAGCAGTACGGCCTCAAGGCTGAAGGCCATCCCTGGTGGAAGATGGTGCGCTACCAGCAGAACTGCACCGGCAAGGCCGATGTGTTCGGCAATAATTACAGCGAGGATATTCCAGGCAACTATCCCTATTTTGCCGTGGAAGGTAAAGGTGTGCATGAGGTGGCTGTGGGGCCGGTGCATGCCGGAATCATTGAGCCGGGCCATTTCCGTTTTCAATGCTTTGGCGAGCGGGTCTTTCATCTGGAGATCCAACTCGGCTATCAGCATCGCGGAGTCGAGCATCTGCTGCAAACCGTTCCTATGAAGCGCTTGCCGATCATCGGCGAGACCATTGCCGGGGACACCAGCATCGGCCACGGATTGTGCATGGCCCAGGGAATCGAGGCCTTGGCCGACCTTCAGGTTGATGAAGGATCCAAGGTGGTACGGACCCTGGCGCTGGAGCTGGAGCGGATTGCCAATCACATCGGTGATCTTGGCGCACTCAGTCTGGACGTGGCCTTTAGTCCGCCAGCAGCCTATTTTGGAAGAATCAGAGGAGAATACCTGAATCTCAGCCAGATACTGGGCGGAAACCGATTCGGTCGAGGGCTGATTCGCCCCGGCGGGGTCACCAAGGTCATGGGTGAGGAGCAACGGCAGCTTATTCAGAAGAAAATGACGGAATTAACCCCGGAGGTCGAACACGTCAACGATCTTATTTTCTCCACTCCCAGTGTACGGAGTCGTTTTGACCATACCGGCACAGTAAGCCAGGAAAATGCGGAAAAAATTGGCTTGGTCGGCTATGCAGGCAGGGCCTGCGGCCTGCCCTACGATGCCAGGGTCAAATTTCCCACGGAATGCTATGGAGATTTGCCCGGCAACAGCAACAACAAAACCAACGGCGATGTGGCTTCCAGAGCCGAGGTCCGCCGGGAAGAGATCATGCACTCCATTAACCTGGTCAATACGCTGCTT
>JBATKL010000242.1:0-7456 GCA_049669385.1 Candidatus Electrothrix sp.
AAAGTTTTGCTCTGATTGCAAGCTCTGCTGAACCGGCAATGCCGTTGATCAACAAGGCGATGAGCAACAGAGAAATCCCCAGGGACAACAAAGCTTTGAGAAAAAAACGATTATTCACCATAGGCTAATATAGGCTAATATCTTCATGAGTTATCAAGGTGCTGGCGAGTCTACTGTTTTACTCGATTCAGAAGTCAGGAGGCGCAACAGGTAGACAACACCTCCAATCAAGGAATACCCGACTGACATTCCCAGAAAAAGCAGGGCAAGAGATCTGGTTTGCACATCAGTCATACCAACCCAGCCAAAGAAAAATACATAGCCCATATCCCGTAAACCCAAACCGAACACAGAAATAGGTAGGGCTTCCATCAGCGTAATAAGCGGCACAAAGGCACTAAAATAAAAAAAGGAAACAGAGGCATGGAGAGCAAGAGCCAGCAGCTGCACGATCAGAATAACTGATAATTGAAAAACAAAGGAAATCAGCATAACCTGGGTCAATAATTTACGATCAGCCCCATAACATTGGAAGGAAAGAAAAAACTTTTCTGTAAGACCGACCAGGAAGGGAAAGCGGTTTAAGCGGGTCAGCTTGAGCAGGACCCGTACAGGCTTTTCCTTGACTAAAGCGATCAGCACGACAAGCATAACTAGGAAAATCAGCAAGGGCGCGAGAAAAAAGAACAGGTTATGAAATTCGCGGGCCACGAGGATCGAAGAAACCAAACTGAGCGAAACAAGAGCAAGAAAACCGGAAAAACGATCAGCGAATACGGATGCAGCTGAGCGTACGCTGTCTCTGCTTTTTTGCGCGATATCATAGATTCGGTACGAATCTCCACCTATATTTGAGGGAAGAAAGAGATTGTAAAAACTGCCGATCAGATAGGTCATGGTCAGCGTCGACAGAGGGATGTCAACCCCATCGGCTGACAGAAAGAGGCGCCATTTCAAAGCACTCAGGACAGTGTTCACAAAGAGCAGCAGGCAAATCGGCAGGAAATAGACATAATTCAGTGACGCCATTACCTCCTTAAGCTCTTCTAACGGAATGCTGCGGTACAGCAAAAACATCACTGTGGAACTGAAGACTATTTTAACGGCAAGAACAAGCTGCCGTTTTCTTTTCCCGGTCATTTTTCCGGTCATACCTCACCCATAGTTGTACACGGTGTACGCTTCTTGACCACCTGGGCAGGTACGCCCAGAGAAATTGTGTAAGCAGCAACAGAACGAGTCAGGAGCGCACCGGCTCCGGCCACACTGCCCTTGCCCATAGTCACCCCGCCAAGCACAGTGACGTTCCCTCCGAGCCAAACATCCTCTTCAAGATGCACACCGCCGTCGGCCTGTATCCCCTGCTCTCGAATCGGGATATCCAAACGATCAATATGATAACTTCCTCCCCCGACAAGAAAACAGTGCTGGCCGATAATACAGTCCGGCCCGATAACCACCGGGCAATTATTGGTGGATTGAATAATAGTACGAGCATTTATTCCGCAATCGTTACCAATACTGACGGTACCGTTTTTACATGAAATCATAACATCATTGGAAAGAATGACATTATTGCCCAGACGAATAGAGACCGGCTCGATTCCATGACGACCGTCAAGAATGCAGCCCTCGCTGAGGACCACATCCTCACCAAGATGAATTTTACCGGGCTGACGGAGGGTGATGCCGGATGCAAACATGCAGCCCTTACCGCAGCTGGCGAACATCGCAGGCCAGAAAAATTTACGGAGGGCAAGGCCCAATACACCTGGGACAGGGCCTAATAACTGGCACCATTCGTAATACAGAAACGCCGCAAATGAGCGGCTGCCCACCATGATATCCTGGTACTTGGACAAGGGCGAGCCTTTTCCTGTTATTGCATTATGTGTTTTCTTCATTATTCAGGAAGGTTGAGACAATCATTGCAAGCGAGCTGACACGAATGAAAACGATAACATCTTTTGCCCGAGCTGACAACGATGACAACGATGACAACGAGACTTATGAAGCTCAGCGCAAGGCCAGGCACTCCTTTGAGAAAAAATCTTTTTGTTTTGAAGGGAACCATGATTTCGTTTATTATAGATAAAGTTCAGGTTCATGATTTCCGATCTACGCTGTCTGCACAAGATACGCCCTGTTTTCCGGCCAGGATATAAAATTTCAGATCCTACTCAGGAAAGAAAGCTCATGAAACGTACTGTATTCTCTGCTCTGTCTCTTGGCTGCTGTTGGATGCTCTCTCCTGAATCCCTGGCTCTTGTCGGCAATATTGCCGGACAGGCTGGATGGGCAATGCTTCTCCCCTTGGCCGTCATTACCCTCTGTTTTATGATCTGCGCTCATCTTCTGAGCAACCGACATCTTCCTGAACACGGATTTCCTTTTTATAAAAACAATGATAAAAATAACGCCGTCAGCATCATAGGGGCAAACGGCCTGACCCTTGCAGCCTCTCTCCCGTTGATGATTTTCAGTGCGACTGCGGTACTGGTAACTGCTGGCTACACCTTTAACGAGGTTTTTCTTTACTGGTTCCCCAACTTTGGCTTTGCCTTTCTCCTTCTTTTTTTGCTCACCATCCTCCAATTTTTTCCAGAAAAAGTCACATCGGATGCCCAAACCCTTTTTATAGGTACGGCTGTGGTCGGCTTGCTCTTGCTCAGCTTTTATGGAATACTCTCTCCAGCTCTGAGTGTTTCGGCAAAGATCGTACCGGGCCAGAATCTCCCACTTAACCTCCCTCAACTTTCCTGGCATGCTGTTGCTCTCTTGCCACTTCTTTATGTCGGCACCCTTTTTCCAGAAGAGCAGCAAAAAATATCTGCGCAAATATTTATTCCTGTCATAGGTTTTTCTCTTTTCCTGCTCTGGATTGCAGCTTCGTTGAACCATGTCAGTCCAGAGCGCCTCGCCTCCTCAGATATTCCGTATATGACTGCGGCCAGGAGAATTATGGGGGAGCCGGGACGCTATATCATGGGAGTGATTATAATCGCGGGGAGTTGCGGGGCCGTAAACGGTTTTTTTGTTCTCTGTCGACGCATGCTTGCTGGGCCGACAGCTCATAAAAAAATACGCCGCAGTCAACTCCTTCCCTTGGCGCTTGCAATCTGCGTAGGCGGAGCATTGGCAGCTGGCCTGGCCGGAGAAGAGCTCCTTGAAGTCCTTTTGCGAGCCGCCCTTCTCCTCTGGCTGACCTCTATGATACTTCGTTGCATTGCTGTCCTGCTCTGGTTACATCAAAAAAAAAGAACGCTCTCAGTCCCGGCATTACTCAGCACGGTTCTGCTTGCAATCACCCTGCCGGGTATACTCTTTGGAGACCCTGAAAAGGTAGCACTTACCCTTTGTATTTTTTCCGCTCTCAGTGCCGGTATGCTGATGGCAGCTTGTCGGTTTTTTATCAATAAATATTCACGAAAGGAGAAAAGAGCATGAAGAAAATTCTGTTCTTAGTCACATTGTTTCTTTTTACCGGTTCTCTTGTGGCTGTGGCCGCCGAAGTTCCGCATATGAGCCAAGAAGAACTTAAGGAGCAGCTGAGTTCCGGCGAGATAGTTGTTTTGGACGCGCGATCCGGAAAAGACTGGAAGTCCAGCGAATTTAAGATCACAGGGGCAATCCGGACCCCGGCAGACGCAGTTGATGAATGGCTGAGTAGTATTCCAACGGATAAAAAGCTAGTCATTTACTGCGCTTGAAACAGTGAAGGTAGCAGTGCCAGTTTGGCACGCACATTGATTGAAGAAAAAGGTTTTACAGATGTCTATGCCCTTACGGGAGGCTGGAAAGAATGGTTCCGTCAGGAAGATAAGGCGGCATATCCGGTAGAAGAAAAATAACCCTCCTGTTGCGGTAGCGATTGTAGGGGCGAACCCCTGTGTTCGCCCTTTCTCATACAGGGCAGGCACGAGGCTTGCCCCATCATATCAACCCGTCTCTATCTTTACATCTTCTCCGGCGCAGCGACTCCAATCAGATCCAGCCCGTTAGCCAGCACAGCTTTGACACCCTGGCAAAGACAGAGCCGCGCAGCAGTGAGCTGCTGATCCTCAGTCACCACCTTATGCTTATTATAGAACGAGTGAAAATTTCCGGCTAATTCCATAAGAAAGAAGATGATCCGGTGCGGAGCCAAATCCGTAGCCGCATCAGCCACTAAGGCCGGGTAGGAGGCCAAGGTTTTGAGGAGCTGATACTCTTCCTCCTCCTGCAAGGGGGAAAGATCGATTTCGGCGAGTACCGGCAGAGTGACACCTTTTTCTATTGCCATCCGTTCAATGGAACAGAGTCGAGCATGGGCGTACTGAACATAGTAGACCGGGTTTTCCTGACTCTGGGCTGTGGCCAGTTCCAGGTCAAACTCCAACTGGGAATCCGGTTTGCGCATCAGGAAGAAGAAGCGGAGGGCATCAACGCCCACCTCATCAACCAACTCATCCACTGTGACAAAGGTGGCCTTCCGAGTGGACATCTTGACCTGCTTACCGTCTCGCAACAGGGTGACAAACTGATACAGCACAACGTGTACCTTGGACTTATCAAGGCCCAAGGCCTCAATGCCAGCCAGTACATCGGGTACAGTGGCAATATGATCTGCCCCGAACACATTGATCATCCAGTCAAAACCGCGCCGGAATTTCTCCCGGTGATAGGCGATATCCGGCAGGCGGTAGGTGGGTTCGCCGGTATTCTTGATAATCACCCGATCCTGTTCCTGACCGAACTCACTGGTCTTGAACCAGGTTGCCTCGTCCTGCTCGTACACCAATCCCTTTGCACGAAGTTCCGCAACCACATCATCAATCATGCCTCCTTCATACAGGGCATGCTCGTTGTAGTAGGAATCAAAGGCAATACCGATGCGTTTGAGGGTGGTATCAATATCGGCAAAAATAGCCTCCTGTGCCCGCTTGCGAAAAAGGGCCTGGTCCTCAACATCTTTGAAGCTGTCCCCGGCTTCGTCAATCATCCCTTGGGCGATTTCGTATATATAGTCGCCTTGGTAGCCGTCTTCCGGGAATTCATTTTCCAGGCCCAGCTTTTCCAAATAACGTGCCTTGAGGGAATCGGCCAGCACTCGCATCTGGCGACCTGCATCATTAAAATAATATTCACGGGTGACATCATGGCCAGTGGCCTTGAGTAGCCGGGCAATGGTATCACCGAGGATGGCGTTGCGACCATGACCTACACTGAGAGGGCCGGTGGGGTTGGCGCTGACAAACTCCACCATCACCTTTTTTCCCTTACCGACATCGGACAGGCCAAAGGCCCTGCCCTGTTCGCTGATGGGCGCAAGCACCGTGCTCCACACCGAAGGCTTGAGAAAGAGATTCACAAAGCCTGGTCCGGCGATTTCCACCTTATCCAGCAAGCCCTCATCCTGGTTGAGCAGATCCACCAGCTGCCCGGCAATCTCGCGGGGGTTGCGCTTTTCCTTCCCGGCCAGCACCATAGCGAAGTTGGTGGAAAAATCACCTTGGCCCCCATGACGGGGCACTTCTACATTATACAGATTTGCAGCGGCATCGGACCAGAGGTCCTGTTCCACGCCCTGCTGAAAACATTGGTCAACCAGTGTTTTTACTTGGGATCGTATCATGTTAAATAGATTATAGTATACTGTTTAAAATTTTAAAATATATCATCCAGAATGTAGGGTGGGCAACGAACAATAACGTGAACAAGGTTGATAACGCGACAGCTTTTTCATCAAAACAGATTTGGATGAATGAAATATTGCCCACCCTAACGGGTTGCATCAATCCGGGCAAGAATTTCCTGTTTAACACAGACAAGATGTTTGTAGACTTCTATAAGATCATCAAGCTTCGTTGCATCAAAATTCTGTGACAGAAAATATTGATACGTGTCCTGAGCGAGCTTTTCGAGAATGACAAAACGCCAGTTTCCTCCGATAACATAGGCCCCTTTGATCTCTGTCCACTGATTGAGTTCAAGTGCGCTGATCAGTTCTGCAAGGAGTTGCGGACGAGGATTACCATATTCTTCGCTCCGTTTAAATTCCTGAATGAAAAAATAGGGTGTTTTACTGTCAACCAAGCCTTCAGCCACCATGAAGTCGACGGTTCCCTTGAGGATAAAGCGATCTGTGGCGTAGGTCATTGACACTTCATAAAAATCCCGAACGCGCTTCTCGTAGGAGGTAAATCTGACCTGCTTCAACAGAGGGCCGATAAACTTAATTTTTAAATCTTCTTCTCCATAGCTGTCAATCAACAGGGTATTTTCCTCAATCAATTCAGCTAAAAATGCTTCAGTGGCGGTATCAACTTTTACAGGGCTCGTAAACCACGAGGCAAAGCGCTCACGTTCGACATTACGCTCAATGTCGAATAATGCTGTCAGGTCACGATCGCGAGTTTTATGATATCGGTATGTTGGAATTTGCGGCTCACCCTGCCCTTCCAGTACTGCCACTTTTTGTTTTAATGTTTCGATTTCCCGAATCAATTGTTCTTCGCGAATGTCTGTCATTGTTACATACCCTCTATGCCGTTTCTCCCCAGCGATAAATCACTGGGCTATGATCAAATGTCCCTCCGGGACAAGAGTCCCGGAGGGACGGCAGAAAGTAGCCCGCTGTTTTAACGGCGGGTACTAAGGTCGAGAAAGTCTCGGACTCAGGGTGTTACCCTGAGCTGATAAATACAGCCCCTTTGGGGCACAAATACCTGCTCCGCGACGGGGCAACGGCCTTGCCATGCCTCCGTGCCAGCCCTTTCGCTACCTGTCCTGCTGAACTGGGAGAGCAAGCCGGAAGCCCAGGTCGTAGTAGCGACTGCCAGGCGTGCCCCTGTAACGGTACGCCGAACGCACGATCCTGGGATTGCCGCTCCAGCCGCCACCGCGAATCACGCGGTTCGAGCCGGAAGAAGGACCGGTCGGATTATGTTTAGGTTTAGAACTGGAAGCGTAATACTTCCCGTCGTACCAATCCGCGCACCACTCCCAAACATTGCCGCTCATATCGTACAGTCCGAAGTCATTGGCCTGTTTTTTGCCGACCGGATGAGTAGTGCCGTCGCTGTTGCCGTTGTACCAAGCTACAATATCTAACGTATCTCCACCGCTGTATATATACGAACTCTTGGCCCGAGCAGCATATTCCCACTCCGCCTCGGTCGGCAAACGATATTTTTTGCCATTTTTCTTACTCAACCACTCAATATAAGCAACCGCTCCATACCAGGAAACATTGTTTACCGGGTGTCGCTCATAGCCGGATTTTACCTTAAATCCGCCAACCTCACCCTGTATTTTACTGGAGCTGTCTTCTTTTTCCGTTTCAAACCAAGGATGTTCCTCTGTCCCCCGTTTCCCGATCTCATTAAGAAATTGAACATACTCAGTATTGGTTACCTCATATTTTCCCATCCAGAAGCCGTCCACGCAGACCTCATGCCGGGGAAGTTCATCCTTA